>CAZCPK010000059.1:0-13311 GCA_964500755.1 uncultured Anaerolineales bacterium | reverse complement strand
CGAAGGCGTTGGCGACGCCGCGCGTGCCCGGCGCCACGTTGGGCCAGTGCTCCGACGGCGTCAGGTCACCGGGGTAGAAGTCCGCGCCCGTGCGCGTGCTCAGCAGCGAGGTCAGGATGGCCTCCTCGCGGTGGTAGGTGAACGGCGGCTTGTAGTAGGCGCTGTTGATGACGTCGCGCGGGTATTGCGGGTTGCCGCTGCCGCGCTCGTTCTGCTCGATAAACTTGACGAAGTCCTGGTTGACGGTCCCGCCGCCGGAGCCGGCGTAGTCCTCCCAGATGGGCTCGCCGTCCTCACCCCTGGTCCCGCCGAAGCCGTAGGGCGAGACGGTATCCGCCAGCGTCAGGCTGAGCAAGCGCTCCGGGTGGTCGATGGCGTAGCGCATGGCGACGCCGCCGCCCATGGAGTGCCCCACCAGGTGAAAGCGGTCGATCTCCAGCGCCTCGACCAAGGCGTGCAGATCGTCGGCCCAGTCGCGCAGCCCCCGCGTCGCGTCAACAGGCCGCGCCTCCGTCCAGCCGTAGCCGCGCAGATCCGGGGCGATGCCGCGATAGCCCTCGGGCAGTGCCAGCAGGTTCTCTTCCCAGTGCAGCGCCGACGCGCAGTTGCCGTGGATGAAGAGCACCGGCACCCCGTCGTCCGGGCCGGCGAGGTAGACGTGCTGCGTCAGGCGCAGCGTATCGATCTCCTTGGTCGTGATGCCTTCTAGTGTTTCAGGTTTCTCCAACATAATCATACCTCTCCTTTTTGTCATCGGCTTGCAGATTCACAACTTTGAACTCTGACTCTACTGAAAAAAGTGTCTAAACCACTGAGACACAGAGAACACCGAGGGCACTAGTAAAAAGGCATAGAGAAAAATTCACGAAATAAGCGTCTTGGGTTAATTTTATTTACGCAACCTCTTGTTTTCTCTGTGCCCTTCGTGTCTCTGTGGTGAGATATTTAGTTATTTCAGTGAAGTTAACCTTCACGTCAGCAAATTCAAAATCAAAGTCACGGAGTCCTTGGACGGAGTGACGTCATGACGCGACTTCGTCGCTAACTACCGGGCACGACGCGCTTGGGCACGATGCCCAGCCGTTCAACTTCCTCACGCAGTTCGTCGCGGAAGTCGGGATGCGCGATGTGGATCAGCGCCTCGACGCGCTCCTTGACGGACCGTCCGCGCAGCTCGGCGACGCCATGCTCGGTGACGATGGTGTCCACGTCCTGGCTGGGCACGGTGACCTCGGCGCCCGGCGAGAGCTGCGGCACGATGGTGGAGATCTCACCGCCCTTCGCCGTCGAGCGTAGCGCGATGATCCCGCGCCCGCCCTCGGACATCTGCGCGCCCCGGTGGGTATCCAACTGTCCGCCGGTCCCGCTGAAGTGATAGGAGCCCAGGCTCTGCGAACAGACCTGGCCCAGCAGATCGACCTGCAGCGCGGTGTTGATGCTCACCATCTTGTAGTTCTTGGCGATGACGTAGGGATCGTTGGTAACCTTGCCCTGTTGGAACTCCACGGCGATGTTGTTGTCGATAAAGTCATAAAGCTTCTGGGTGCCCAGCGCGAAGGTGCCCACCAGCTTATTGGGCCAGAGTGTCTTGTGCTTGCCCGTGATGACGCCGGCCTCGAAGAGGTCGACCATGCCGTCGGTGAACATCTCGGTATGCACACCCAGGTCGTGCTTGTCGAAGAGACTCTGCGCGATGGCGTTGGGGATGCCGCCGATGCCCAGCTGAATGGTCGAGCCGTCGACGATCAAGTCGGCGATGTAGTGACCGATGGCGTCTTCGACCTCCGTCGGCTCAATGGCGGGCAGTTCCACCAGCGGGATGTGCTTCTCGACCACGTGATCCACCTCGGAGATGTGGATCTGCGTGTCGCCCAACGTCCAGGGCAGATTCTCGTTGATCTCCAGGATGACGAGATCGGCGTCGTCGATGAGCTGCCGCTCGAAGACCAGCGAAGTCGAAAGCGACATAATCCCGTGGTTGTTGGGCGGCGTCGCCGTGCCCCAGAAGACGTCGATGCCGCCCGCGTGGATGCGGTCGGCGGCGGCGCGGTGCAGGTTGTTGGGCAGATAGGAGACCATGCCGAGTTTATGCGCCCGGCGGTCGGGGACGCCGTAAAACCAGTTCTCCAGAAAGAAGTGGCCCGCCATCTCGAGTTGCGTGTAGAAGCCGTACTCCCGCATGGGCAGGCACATAAAGACGTGCACGTCCTCCAGGCGTTCGGCGTGATCTTCCAGTTCGGTGAGCAGTCCCACCGGCTCGGAGGCGCACATCGCCGCGCAGAGCCGCTGCTGCGACTGCAGTTTCTCCACGGCCTCGGGGATGGTGACAAGTTTATCGTGATACCGTGATTTGAAATCCATACACGCTCCTTTGGGTAGTCCGATAGTCCAGTAGTCAGATAGTCCAATAGTCGGGTAGTCCTGGCTCTTTAGGATTTCGCCGGATGCAAAGGCAACGTTTGCCACTCGCTTCCCGTCACAATGCAGAAAAGGTCTGGTGAGCCCCACTAGCGTAGCCTACTGCACTAGTTTTAGGGACACGGTTTTTAGAAGCACTCACTCCACTATCCAGCAAAGTCCCAGAGACCCGTAGTCCTTTGTCAAGCCAGACAGTCCAATGAAGCGACTACTTGACCAAGCGACCATCCGACTAAACGACTACCTGACTACATGACGAACGCCGCGCCGGCCTGGTTGTAGCCCACGCCGGAGCCGATGAAGGTGACCAGATCGCCGGGCTTGACCTTGCCCTGCTTCCGCGCGTCGTCGAAGGCCAACGGCAGACAGGCGGAGCCGGTGTAGCCCCACTTATCCATGATCCAGTGCGCCTTCTCCAGCGGCAGGCCCAGCTCCTCCATGACGATCTTGATGCTATTGAGCCGCACCTGGGTGAAGATAGCGAGGTCGATGTCCTCCAGCGCAAAGTCGCCATTCTCGGCCAGCTCGCGCATCCGCTTGGGCCAGCCTTCGTTGTTGACCGTCGGCGGAAACGCCTCGATGAGATGCACCTCCGTGCGGCCCTCCTCCACGGCCTCCACCGTCGCGGGCTCGTAAGTGCCGCCGGCGTAGATGCCCCAGTTCTTGTGATAGGAGCCGTCGGCGAAGAAGGTGGAGCTGACGAAGCCGGGCTCGTCGCTGACGCCCAGCACCGCCGCGCCCGCGCCGTCGCCGTAGAAGAAGGCGATCACGTCATGCTTCCAGTCGGACAACTTGTGCATCATGTAGGCGCCGATGACAAGAATATACTTCATCTGCGAGTTGGTGGCGAGCATGCCGGCGCCCTGCACCAGACCCGTGGGAAAGGAAGCGCAGGCGCAACCGATGTCGAAGGTGCCGGCGTTGCCGGCGCCCAGCTTATCCTGCACCACCACCGACGTCGCCGGCGTGATGTAGTCGGGCGTGTCGGTGCCCAACAGGATCATATCCAGCTCCTCCGGCGCGACGCCCGCGTCCGCCAGCGCGGCCTCCGCTGCGCGCACCGCCAGATCCGACGTAACCCAATCGTCGGGGGCGTACCAGCGCGTCTGGATGTTGCTGCGCGCCTCGAACTTGTCCACGACCTCGGGCAGTTTGGGGCTGACCTCGGACATGTACGCCTTGAACTTCTCGTTGGTCATCTCGAAATGATCGGGGACGTAGCCGCCCGTCCCGATAATCTTTGCGTAACGATTCATGGGGTCTCTCCTCTCACGTTTTACGTTTTGCGTCTTACGTTCCCACCACAATGCCGCCGTCGACGCTGATCACGGCCCCGTGAACGAAACTGGCCTCGTCGCTGGCGAGCCAGAGATAGGTATTGGCAATCTCCTTGGGCTCACCCAACCGTCCCAACGGCGTATGCCCCCGCATGGAGTCCAGGATCTTGTCGGGCATCTTTTTGACCATCTCGGTGGCGATGAAGCCCGGCGCAACGGCGTTGACCCGGATCTGATACCGCCCAAACTCGCGCGCCCAGACCTTGGTCATACCGATGACGCCCGCTTTGGTCGCCACGTAGTTGGTCTGCCCAAAGTTGCCGTAGAGCCCCACCACCGAGGACGCGTTGAGAATCGCGCCGCCCTCGCCCTGCTTGATCATGTACGGCGCCACGGCCTGCGTGCAATTGAAGACGCCCTTGAGATTGACGTCGATCACCATGTCAAAGGCGTTCTCCTCCATCTGTTTGACCAACTCGCCATTCTTGACCTTGACGAAGAGCGCGTCGCGGGTGATGCCCGCGTTGTTGACCAGGATATCGACGCGCCCGTGCTTCTCCACCACGTCGTCGACCCAGGCCTGCACGGCCTCGCGGTCCGTCACGTCGACCTTGTAGAAGTCGCCCCCGATCTCCTCGGCGACCGCCTCGCCCGCTTCTTCGCTGACGTCGCAGATAACGACGGTTGCGCCTTCTTCCGCGAAGCGCAACGCCGTGGCCTTACCGATGCCGGCGGCGCCGCCGGTGATGAGAGCAACTTTGTCCTTCAACCGCTTCATGCTTTACCTCCGTACTTGACTAATGTGAAATCTAAATATGTCTCTACTGAAAGAAGGTCGATCTAACCACAGAGCACACAGAACACAGAGAGTTTTAGTTTTGCTATAATTTTTCACCATTGGTTTGGCTTGGTGTGAAAATAGTTGAACATAGAGTTATTTTTCTCTCGGTGCTCTCTGTGTTCTCTGCGGTAAACAGGCTTTTTTCACCAGAGTCAAATATGCTATCAGGACCCCGGCTTGTGCTCTGGAGCATGTGTCACGACAAAATCATCTCCAAGGTCGACGTACCGCCCGATAAATGTCAGTGCTTCTTCCAGCCGGGTGAAGTGGATCTGCTCGTTGGTCTGTACGTGACGCAAAATACCGCGCCAGGCCGGGGGGCGTTCACCCACGCGAGGCTGCTCCTGGGTGAAACGTAAAACAAAGGAGACAATCTTGGTGTCGGACATGGATACTGTGTACTCCTAAAATGTTAGGCAGGAGAAAACTTCATCTATAGCATAGCAGAGGCCAGTTACAGAGGAGTTACAACGGAGAAACATACGCTGGGAATCGTTCGGAAACGATGTTGTACGGCCTGAAGATCGTCCGGACGGCCTGGAAATGGATGTGTACGACGTTCAAGGTGATTTCTCGTCGGTACGGAGGGGTTCTCGACGCCCCACACCCCGGCGCGTCAGGCGTACCGTGCTTACAAGCGTTCGCCGAAGAGCTCGGCGTGCAGGCGCTGCGTCGCGGGTGAGGGAGCGATGTCGAGCTCCTCTTGCAGCGTGGCTTCGCAGCGCTGATAGACGCGCAGGGCCTGGGCGCGATTGCCCAGCCTGACGTACGCTCGCATCATCATGCGGTACGCCTGCTCCCAGCAGGCGTCGCGCGCCAGAATCGCCTGGCAGACCTCGACGACGCGCGACCACCGCCCCAGATGCGCCAGGCTGCGCGCCAGTCGCTCGGCGGCGTGCAGGTAGAGCGCCAGCAACCGCTCTCGCTCCTCGCTGCACCAATCCTCGAAGATGTACTCCTGGAGATAGTCGCCCTGGTAGAGCGACAGGGCCCGCCGGTACCGTTCCACCGTCGCTTCCGGCGCGTGCTCGAAGTGGCGATCCCCGGCGGCGACCTCCCGCTCGAAGCGCTCCGCGTCGAGCCATATATCCGCGCCCGGACGCAGGCCGTAGCGCGTGCCGTCGCGCATCACGTACGCCGACGGCGCGCCACGCCCCCGCTCCGGCTCGAGCACCTTGTAGAGTCGGCTGAGCGCCACCTTGAAGTCGCGCAGCGCCGTCTCGGGATCCAAGGTGGGCCAGAGGAGATCCATGATGCGCTCGCGCTCCAGCAGGCGCCCTCGGTAGGTGACGAATAGCAGAAAGAGATGGCGCGCGTTCTCGCGCCGCCAATCCTGCGCGGCGACCTCCTCGTCACCCCGCCACAGCCGGAACGGCCCCAGCGTCTGGATGCACAACTGGTATCCCGGATGGAACGCGACGTCCTCCAGATCCAACTGACGCAGGAGGCTCTCCGCGTGAGCGTGCTGTTCCGTGCCGCGCGCGAAGATCAGCAGGGGCACCAGGCTGCGCGGGTCCGGTGGACCGAGCAGCGTGCGCCGGGTGAAGAGATACGCGTACCCGTACCGCCGCAAGGGACCGAAGAGCGGCACTAGCCCCTGCTCCAGGCGGGACGTGGCGCCCGTGCGCCGCCAGACCCAGCACTGCCAGAGGCGGGTGACGACCGGCCCGAAGTGATCCCCGGCCTCACGAAAGGCGGTCCAGGCGCGCGTCAGCCATATCTGCGCCGCTTCGTAGCGCCCGGCGAGCGCATAGCCGGCTCCCAGCGAGACCTGGATCAAGGCGCTGATCCAGTGGTCGCCCGCGCGCTCGGCGATGGCGAGACCCTGCTCGGCGGCCTCCTCGGCGGCGTTCAGCGCGCCGCGAAAGCCGTGGGCGCGGCAGAGCCCCCAGTAGGCCTCGACCCTGAGCCGCGGCACCGCCAGCGTCTCGCTGAGCCGAATCGCCTCCCGGTAGCAGCGGCACGCCTTCTCGTAGCGCTCGGGGTCGTCGCGCAGCAGCCAGGCGTGTCCCTGCCGCATGTAGCCCACGGCGGTGACGAAGGGTGAATCCAGCGCCTGACCGCGCTCCATGCCGGTGACGGCGTAGCGGTACGCCTCCTCGCCCTCACCCTGAAAAGCCAGGATCAGCGAGAGCAGCAGTAGCGTCTCCCGATGCGCCCGCGGACGCTGGACCGGCTCCTCGGCCTCAACCTCCGCCCGCTCCTCCAGAAGACGCCGGGCCTGATCGAACTGGCCCGTGCGCAGCAGCACGCGCACCGCCAACTCCGCCTCGCCCGGCCCCTCGGAACGCAGCGCCCGCGCCTCCTCGCGCAGCGTCTCCGCCTCCCTGGGATCCCCCGAATTCAGGCGGTTCTCCGCCATCAGATCCAGCAGTCGCGCGCGAACCTGGCGATTCTGCTGTCCGTCGGAGAGCCGGAGCGCTTCCTGCAGCAGCGCCTCGGCTTCGCGGGGATTGACGGTGTCCAGGTAGACGCGCGCTTGGCCCCGCAATGCCTGACCTAATCCCGCGAGATCGTCCCGGGCGCGGCAGCGCGTCTCAGACTGCCGATACCAGCCCAGCGCCTCGTCAAACCGGCTGTGCAGCCGGGTAATGTCGCCCAGATAGACCAGGAGGGACGGATACGCCTGCAGGACATCGGGCGGCAGCGCCTGCAACCAGGTCGACAGCATATCCAGCCGCCCCGTGCGGACCATCTCACGCCCCACCCCATCGAGGATCTCAGCAGCCTCCGCAAAGGCGTCGGCGCTTAGGAAGTGATAGAGCGCTTCCTCCTGCCAACCGCGTTCCAGATAACAGCGCGCCGCCCGGCGGTGTCGCGTCTGACGCGTCGCCAGGTCGAGACGTCGGCGCAGGAACTCGCGAAAGAGATTATGATAGCGGAAGTGGGCGCTGCCCTTGTCGGTGAGGAAAAGCCCCGTCTCCAGCAGATGCCGCAGGTGCGCGGCGCTGTCGTCGGCGTCGCGTAGACAGTCACAGATCGCCGGCGTCATCTCCCGCAGCACCGACGTATCCACGAGAAAAGCCTGCACATCCGCCGGCTGCTGCTCCAGGATCTCCTGGGCCAGGTAGGCGAAGAGATCGTCAGTCGAGGCCGCCGACCACGTCGCCGTCGGCCCGGTCGTATCGACGTCGGCGCCGCCGCGCAGCCGTTGCCAGACCAGCTGCAACGCGATGGCCCAACCCTCGGTCTGCTCCGCCACCCAGGCGATCTTCTCCGGGTCCAGCGTCAGCCCGTAGCCCGCCTCAAAGAGCCGGCGAATCTCCGCGGGCGTAAAGGCCAGCTCCGCCTGCCCGATCTCCAGCACCTGCGCCCGAGCCCGCCACGTGACCAGCGACGGCAGTTTGATCGGGTAGCGGGTCGCGAGGATCACGTGCAGGTCCGGCGGGGCGCGGTCGATCAGCCGGTCAAGGATTTTGAGACAGGTCCGCGTCTTGCCCAACCGATGGGCGTCGTCCAGGATCAAGAGGAGCGGTTCCGGCGGCGCTCCGACGAGATCATTGAGCAGCGCGTCCACCACCAGCGCCCAGCCCGTCGTGGCGTCCCCCTGCTCCCAGCCCGCCAGAAGCGAGAGCGCGCGTTCAAAGTCGCCCGGCAGCGCGCGCCGCAGACTGTGCGTGAGGTGGAGCAGAAAGATCAGCGGATCGGCGTCCTCACCCTCAAGATAGTACCAGGCCGTCCGCATCTCCTCCGCCAGAACCGCCAGCGCGGTACTCTTGCCGTACCCCGCGCCCGCCTGGACGATGGTCAGGCGATAGTCCAGTGCCTCCCGGAGCCGTTCGGTCACCCGCGACCGGATCAACACGCGCTGACTCAGTCGTGGGGGAATCAGTTTGGTGCGGACGAGATGGCCTTTCACATGCACGCTCGGGTTGTCCTTTGATCGGTGGTCAATAGTCGGTGGCGTCACATGCGGATTATATAGCTTGAGCGACGAGCAAGCAACTCCCCGCTCCCTATCCTGATCAGACCACCGAGGTCTAAAAATCGATCTTCTGATGTAGAGACAGTGGGTTGAGAACGGTACGTCAACTCAAAACGCTCTTACCGAAACCTCGGAGGTCTCCACCTTAAAGCTATCTCCCCAGCAACGCGATGGACAACGGTCCCTTTTGCTGGATGCGGATGGCGACCACCACCGCCCGCAGGACGACCAGCGTGGTGACGTAGGGTATGTGGTGCGCCAGCGCGGCGGTGCGGATCCGGTAGCCGACGGTGCGTCGATCGGGCAGCGGCAGCGGCAATCCGCGCCGCTTATCGGCCTCCGATTGGATCTGACGCGACTCCGTGACAACGTCGTTATCGCCCGACGAGGGCGTGTTGACCACCAACTGCACGTCGCCGCCCGCGATCAGATCGACCACGTCGGGACGGCCCTCCCCCACCTTGTGCACCTCGTGGACTGGGACGCCCATGCCGCGCAAAGCGCGGGCTGTGCCCTTAGTCGCTACGAGATCGAAGCCCAGGTCGTGCAGCTGCGCCGCCAGCAGCGTCCCCTCCCGCTTGTCGGGATCCGCCAGGCTGATGAGGACGGTGCCCATCTCAGGCAACGGGTTCCCCGCCGCGATCTGGGCCTTGGCGTAAGCCGTGGGAAAGTTCTCCCCGAAGCTCATCACCTCACCGGTGGAGCGCATCTCCGGGCCGCGCAGGACGTCGACGCCGGAGAAGCGCCCGAAGGGCAACACCACCTCCTTGACCGAGGCCCGGGCAGGCCACGGCGTTGGCGCGCGGTGCGTGGCGTCCAGATACGCGTCCAACGCGCCGCCCTCGCTATCTCGCGTCGGATAAGGCCAATACGGCGCCAGCAGCGCGCGCAGCGTCTCGCCCACCAGCGTCTTCGCCGCCAGTTTCGCCACGGGCACGCCGATGGCCTTGCTGACGAAGGGGACAGTGCGCGACGCGCGGGGATTGGCCTCCAGCACGTAGAGCCGGTCGCCCTTGACGGCCAGCTGTACGTTGACCAGCCCCACGGCGCCCAGCGCCCGCACGAGGCGCGTCACGGCGTCCTCGATCTCCGCGACGACCCTCGTCCCCAGGCTGACCGGCGGCAGCACACAGGCCGAATCGCCCGAGTGGATACCCGCCTCTTCGATCTGTTCCATCAGCCCGGCGACCCAGACGTCCGCGCCGTCGCTCACCACGTCGACGTCGATCTCGACGGCGTTCTCCAGAAAGCGGTCGATCAGCACGGGGTAGCCCGGTGAGACGCGCGCCGCCGCCTCGACGTAGT
Organism: uncultured Anaerolineales bacterium; assembly: GCA_964500755.1. Classification (GTDB taxonomy): domain Bacteria; phylum Chloroflexota; class Anaerolineae; order B4-G1; family SLSP01; genus G713. The sequence continues at coordinate 3,545 of CAZCPK010000059.1, read as the reverse complement.
GCCGCAGCGCCTCCGCCGAATCGACCACTTCCATGGCCCGTCCGCCCAGCACGTAGCTCGGGCGCACCAACACCGGATAGCCCAGCCGTTCCGCTACCTGCAACGCTTCCGCGATGGTGGTCGCCGTGCCGTAGGGCGGACTCTGCAGGCCCAGCTCGTCGAGCAGTGCGCCAAACGCCTCGCGGTTCTCGGCCAGCTCGATGACGTCCAGCGTGCTGCCCAACAGCGGCGTCCCCTGTGCCACCAACGCCCCCGCCAACTTGAGCGGCGTCTGTCCGCCGAAGCCGACGACGATGCCCTTCGGCTGCTCCTCGGCCACGACGGCGCTCACGTCCTCCACCGTCAGCGGCTCGAAGTAGAGCCGGTCGGCGATGTCGTAGTCAGTCGAGACCGTCTCCGGGTTGGAGTTGACCATAACGACCTCGTAGCCCGCCTCCTGCAGCGCCCAGACCGCGTGGACGTTGGCGTAGTCGAACTCGATGCCCTGCCCAATGCGGTTGGGGCCGGAGCCCAGGATCATCACCGTGGGGGCATCCGTGGTGCGCGCTTCGTTCTCGGCACCGCCGTAGGTCGAGTAGAAGTAGGGTGTGGCGGCCTCGAACTCCGCCGCGCAGGTATCCACCATCTTGAAGACCGGGTGCACGCCCAGTTCCCGGCGCCGCTCACGGACCTCGTCCTCGGAACGCCCGAAGAGCTCGGCCAGCTCACGGTCGGAGAAGCCCCAGGCCTTGCTCTGATACAGCGTCTCGCGATCCAACGCCGCCCACGACTGCTCGCGCAGTGTCGCCTCGTAGTCGATAAAGGCCGCCAGCTCACCCAGGAACCAGCGGTTGATGTAAGTCAGCCCGTAGATCTCATCGACGGTAAAGCCGTGGCGCAGGGCGGCGAAGACGTAATTGATCCGCTCCGGCGTGGGGTTGGCGAGATAGGCCCGCAGGTGTGTCACGTCGAGTTGCGGCGTCGCGTCCAGCTCCAGCGAGCGCAGCGCCTTGCCCAGCGACTCCTTGAAGGTCCGCCCGATGGCCATCACCTCGCCCACCGACTTCATCTGCGTCGCCAGCCGGGGATCGGCGCCGGGGAACTTCTCCAGCTGGAAGCGCGGGATCTTGGTCACGACGTAGTCCAGCGTGGGCTCGAAGGCTGCCGTGGTGCGGCGGGTAATGTCGTTGGGATCTCGTCCAGCCGGTAGCCGACGGCCAACAGCGCCGCCACCTTGGCGATGGGATAGCCCGTGGCCTTCGACGCCAGCGCCGACGAGCGCGAGACGCGCGGGTTCATCTCGATAACGACCATGCGCCCGCTCTCAGGGTCGACGGCGAACTGGATGTTGGAGCCGCCGGTGTCGACGCCGATGGCGCGCAGCACCGCCAGCGCCGCGTCCCGCATGCGCTGATACTCGCGGTCGGTCAGCGTCTGCGCCGGCGCGACGGTCACCGAATCGCCGGTGTGCACGCCCATGGGATCGAGGTTCTCAATGGAGCAGACGACCACGGCGTTGTCCACGTGGTCGCGCACCACCTCCAGCTCGTACTCCTTCCAGCCCAGCACCGACTCCTCCAGCAGCACGGTATGCGTCGGGCTCTCGATCAAACCGCGCCCCACCACGTCGGCCAGCTCCTCGGCGTTGTAGGCGAAACCGCCGCCGGTGCCGCCCAGCGTAAAACTGGGCCGCGCCACCAGGGGATAGCCCAGGCGCTCGGCCACCTCCAGCGCCTCCGGCAGCGTGCCGACCTGCGCGCTGCGCGGCACGTCGAGACCGATGGACTGCATGGTCTCCTTGAAGAGCGCGCGGTCCTCGGCCCGACGGATGGCGTCCAGCGAGGCGCCGACCAGGGCCACGGCGTAACGCTCCAGCACCCCGGCTTCGGAGAGCGCCACGGCCAAATTGAGCGCCGTCTGTCCGCCCAACGTCGGCAGCAACGCGTCGGGGCGCTCCTCCGCGATAATCTGCTCCAGAAAATCGACGGTCAGCGGCTCGATGTAGACCGCGTCGGAGAGCTCCGGGTCGGTCATGATGGTGGCGGAGTTCGAGTTGACGACGATGAGCCGGTAGCCGGCGGCGCGCAGCGCCTTGAGCGCCTGCGTGCCCGAGTAATCGAACTCCGCCGCCTGTCCGATGATGATGGGTCCCGAGCCGATAATGAGGATGCTCTTGATGTCGGTGCGTTTAGGCATGCTCCACCTCCAACATGGCGAAGAAGGCGTCGAAGAACTCCTGCACGTCGTGGGGACCGGGCGACGCCTCGGGGTGGAACTGCACGGAGAAGGCGGGACGCTCGCGGAGCCGCAGTCCCTCCACGGTGCCGTCGTTGAGCGAGAGGTGCGTCACCTCGACCGCGCCGAAACCCGCCGGACTCTCACCCACCAGCGGCGAGGTCGGCAACCGTTCCGCCATGGTGCCCGCCCGGGCGTCGAGCTCCTGCTCCGCCAGCAGCGCCGGGCGCGCCGGCTCGAAGGCGGCGTCCAGCGGGGCCCAGGGGATACCCAGGCTCGTCGGGTCGACGGCGAAGCCGTGGTTCTGTGTGGTGATCTGCACCCGCCCCGTGAGCAAGTCCTTGACGGGATGGTTGGCGCCGCGATGCCCGAAGCACATCTTGTAGGTCGTGGCGCCCAGCGCCAGGCTCAGGAGCTGATGGCCCAGGCAGATACCCGCCAACGGCACCCGCGCCGCCAGCAGGCCACGGATCAACGCGACGGTCGCGTCGAGGGGCGCCGGGTCGCCGGGACCGTTGGAGAGCATCACGCCATCAGGCGAGAGCGCCAACACGTCGTCAAGCGCGGCGTCGTGCGGTACCACCGTGACCTCCACGCCGCGCCGGGCCAGGTCGCGCACGATGCCCGCCTTCGACCCCGCGTCGAGCACCGCAACCCGCGCGCGCGTCGTCGCCGGCGCCGCGCGGACCTGCGCGTCGTTGGGGCTGACGGCCTGCGCCAGATCCCATCCGCACATCGAAGGCGACGCCTGCACCCGGGCCACCAGACGCTCGGGATTCAGATCTTCGGTAGAGATCGCCCCGCGCATGGCGCCCTGCGCCCGCAGGTGACGGGCCAACGCCCGCGTGTCGACGCCCTCCAGCGCCACCACGCCCCGCTCCTCCAGGTACGTCGCGAAGCCCTGGGTCGCCCGCTGATTGTGCGGACGCGCCACCGCCCGGTGCACGACGAAGCCCGCCACCTGCACTCCCGCCGATTCCGGATCCTCCTCGTTGACGCCGTAGATCCCGATCTCCGGGTAGGTCATCACGACCACCTGCCCCCGGTACGACGGGTCGGTCAACACCTCCTGATAACCGGTCATGCCCGTGTTGAAGACGAACTCGCCGAACGTTTCCCCCTCCACGCCCAAACGCCGCCCCCAGAAGACCGTCCCGTCCTCCAACGCCAATAATGCCTTATCCGCTTTCTTACCCATCTCTCCTCCCTTTCCTCCACAGGTTACCTTACAACCACCCAGCTACCGTCGGAGCCGCAGATGTCGTCAATCCAGCTACTAGCTACCTATCACTTTCGCGAACATATGAACGATTTTACGTAAAGCCCTCCAA
>CAZCPK010000058.1:0-13335 GCA_964500755.1 uncultured Anaerolineales bacterium | reverse complement strand
GCTATTGGACGTCGGCTGCGGCGACGGTTTCCGGAAGCCGACGTCATCGTCTTTGGTCACACCCACCGTTACTTTGTCAGTCGTCAACAGGGCGTGTTGCTCATTAACCCCGGAGCGGCGCTGCGTACGGCCTACTTTGGGGCGCCTTATGTCCCTTCCGTAGCTCATCTCCAGCTTGTCGCTCACACCCCGCCGCGTGTGGAACGCGTCGTGCTGCCATTAAAAGCGTGACGCTGTCGTTGCACCAGCCGTTGATTCGTAGAAGCGGGCAGGGGGAGGCGTCTACTTTCTCCTCTTTTCGGGCCCTTGGGATTTCGAAGCAAAGCACGTAAGGGGAGTAAGGTAAACGAAGCAGCGGATGATGAGGTGGGCAAACGCCGCAGGAAGGCGCTCAGAGGTTGTAGAGGGCCTCAGAACCGCTTCGTTTGCCCCTATTCGGACGATTTTCTTGGAGACCAACGCTAACCGTCTATTAAACTGCTGTTAATGATCACCGGATAGGGTACAGAGAGGATGAGATGCGTTATGCTGGTTCGAGCGCAGAGAGTTGACATAATCATTACGGTCCCGTCCGTTAACTTGCGGGGTTTCAGTGATAAATATGTTAGAAACCTTGACGTAAAGTTGTACCTGTGTTATAATTCCAATACTGGAAGGGCTACAAGCAGCCCTTCAATACAATATGGTTAAATTGAACCTTACTACATTAGCGCACGCCACCGTTGGACGGCGCCAGACCGTTACTATCGATGTTGGAGATACGCGGATCGGTGAGCTACATCTGGCTTACCTGAAGGGTGAGTTGCAGTTAACTCGAGTGGCGGAAGGGATATTAGTAGAAGGGACGCTACACACCGAGGTGGAAACCAACTGCACCCGTTGCCTGGAGACTTTTTTTGAGCCCGTTCACATTGAGTTGGAAGATGTTGTCAGTCTTCCGGGTGAAGAGCTCACGCCTGAACGCCCGGTTCGGGTAGCAGAAGGCGGCTGGGTTGATCTTGATCCACTGATCCGACAGTATACCTGGCTTGAACTCCCAATTAATCCCGTTTGCTCCCCCGATTGCAAAGGTCTGTGTCCAAAATGTGGGGGGAACTTGAACACGGGAGAATGTGTGTGTGAGGATGAAGCACCAATTGATCCTCGTTGGGAAGCGCTCCGTCCCTTGCTCGAAGAGGATTCGAACGAATAACGTGCATCTACGTAGCATGGTTAAGGTGTCCGGTGAAGCGTGACGCGGTCATGGGACGTCCTGCGTTAACATAAGGCAGGGATGGACAAAGACAAGGAGGCCTATGGATGTCGTTGCGGAGTTAGTCGAAAAGGCGGAAGATCAGGGCTTTTTGACCCTGGAAGACGTAATGGAGGCCTTGGACGCGGATCTGCTGGAAGACGAAGAGGCCCTCGGTATCATTCGAGTGGAGTTGCGTCAGGCTGGGATCGAGTTGGATTTCGAGGGAGGGGCGAAGCCAGACGCTCAAGACGACGCTGAGGTGGACGACAGCTGGGAAGAAGACCCCTACGACCTTACCAGCATCGGGGTAGACGACACTGTCGCCCTTTACCTGCGGGAGATGTCCCGCGTTCCCCTCCTTTCTACGGAAGAAGAAGTCATGCTCGCCAAGCAGATTGAGGCGGGCCGCGAAGCGGAGAAAAAACTCAAAAGCAACGGTCACAATCTCCAACAGAGCGTTCATCTTCAGGAAGACATCTTCAAGGGCATCGATGCCCGCGATCACCTCATCCGTGCCAACACGCGCCTCGTCGTGAGTATCGCCAAGAAGTACATCGGACGGGGCGTACCCTTCCTGGATCTGATCCAGGAGGGGAACCTGGGCCTGATGAAGGCTGTCGAGAAATTCGAGTATCAACGCGGCTATCGATTCAGCACCTACGCTACCTGGTGGATCCGTCAGACGATTACCCGGGCCATCGCCGACCAGGGCCGCACGATCCGCGTGCCTGTGCACATGAACGATCGCATTCGGCGTCTCTACCGCCGCGCTCAGGAGATCGAGCAGGAGCGAGGAGAGCGCCCGACGCCCGAAGAGCTGGCCGAGGAATTCGATTTGGAACCTCGCAAGGTGCAGTGGATGATGCGGGTCTCCTGGCAGCCGCTCAGCCTGGAACGTCCCGTCGGAGAGGACGAGGACAGCGAACTCAGCAACTTTATCGAGGACGAGGAGACGCCGACGCCGCCCGACACGACCTATCTGGGAATGTTGCGTGAGCGTCTCGAGGAAGCGATGCGGGGGCTCAGTCCGCGCGAGGTGCGCATCCTGCGCATGCGCTTTGGGTTGCAGAATGGCGAGAGCTACACGTTGGAAGAGGTCGGAAAGAAATTTGGGCTCACTCGCGAGCGGATCCGGCAGATTGAGGGGCAGGCATTACGTCGCCTGCGCCATCCCAGCCGCAGCCGCGAGTTGCGCGATTACTTGCGCTAAATTTTTAGGGTCTCTGGGAGTTTGCCGGGTGGTCCAAAAACGATCGTAAGTTTTTACCACAGATGGCGTGGATTTTCACTGATTTTTCATTTTCTGTGTGAATCTGTGAAATCCGTGGTTAAGTTTTTGGTCTGATCATGCGAAGTCCAAAAGAAAAAAATTTTATCTTGAGGCAGCAAATGGATGCCCTCGTGTTACAAGAGATCTGGAATATACCCCGCAGGGTTACTGCGATGATGATGCGTGGCTTGCCGTGGCACCAGGAGGACGAGGCCCCCTGAGTGTCCGGCGTGCCATGCGTCCGCGCATGCACCGGAAAACGGTCATTACCCGCCAGCCTCGCTGGCGGGTTTTTCTTTATCTACATTCTGTTATACTGCTTACGTAATTTATTAGGAGGAGAAAATGACGAGGAAAATCTTGGTCGCTGTCGCTTGGCCGTATGCTAACGGGGATCTGCACGTGGGGCACCTGGCCGGCGCTTACCTTCCGGCCGACGTCTTTGCCCGCTACCATCGTCTGGCGGGGAATGACGTCCTGATGGTCTCTGGCTCGGACTCTCACGGTACGCCCATCACCGTGCGCGCGGAGCGGGAAGGGATCACGCCGCGAGAGGTCTTTGAGCGTTACCACGAGCGCTTCCTGGAGACGCAACAGGCCATCGGTATCTCCTATGACCTGTTCACGCATACTGATACAGAGAATCACCATCGGGTGGCGCAGGATATATTTCTGCGTCTGAAGGAGAACGGCTTCCTCTACTCGGAGGAGCAGCGTCAATTTTACTCCGAGTCTTTGGACCGCTTCTTGCCCGATCGCTACGTCGAGGGAACTTGCCCGCATTGCGGCTATGAGGAGGCGCGCGGCGATCAGTGCGACAATTGCGGACGGCTGCTGGATGCCCTGGAGTTGGGCGATCCCCGCTGTTCTATCGATGGTTCCACGCCCGTCGTCAGGGAGACCGAGCACTTCTTCCTCGACCTTCCCGCGTTGGAGTCAGAGGTGCTGACCTTCCTGGAAGAGAATACCGAGCACTGGCGTTCCAACGTGCTCAGCTTTTCGCAGAACTACGTCAAGGGTGGACTCAAGGGCCGTCCCATCACCCGGGACATCTCCTGGGGCATTCCGGTGCCGTTAGAAGGATACGACGAGAAGCGCCTCTACGTCTGGTTCGAGGCGGTCATCGGATACCTCTCGGCAAGCGTCGAATGGGCCAAGGTGCAGGGCGATCCGATGGCCTGGAAGACCTGGTGGTATGGCGACGATGCCCTTACCTACTACTTCATCGGGAAGGACAACATTCCCTTCCACACCATTATCTGGCCGGCGGAGTTGATCGGCCTGGAACGGCTCTACGAGGACGAACGGGACTTCAACCTGCCCTACGACGTGCCGGCGAACGAGTTTATGAACATTCAGGGCGCGCAAGCCTCCAAAAGTCGCAATTGGGCGATCTACCTGCCGGATCTGCTCTCGCGCTACGATCCCGACGCCGTCCGTTTCTACATCGCTTCGGTGATGCCCGAGACCAGCGACAGCAACTTTTCCTGGCCCGACTTCGTGCAGCGCAACAACAGCGAACTGGTGGGAATCTGGGGCAACCTGGTGAACCGCGTGCTCTCGCTCACGGCGAAGTACTTCGAGAAGATCCCCGAACCGGGAACGTACGCCGACATTGACCGCGAGCTCGTGGAGCAGGCGCAGGCAGCTTTTGACAGCGTTGGTGGTCACCTGGCGGCGGCGCAATTCCGCGCGGCGCTGGGTGAAGCGCTGGGTCTGGCTCGAGCCGCCAATCGCTATCTGGAGATCAAGGCGCCCTGGAAGCAGATCAAGGAGGATCCCGAGGCTGCTGGGACGACGCTCTATGTGGCGCTTCAGACGATCAACGCGCTGAAGGTGCTTCTGGCTCCGTTCTTGCCTTTCTCATCGGAACGCTTGCACCGTATGCTGGGATATGAGGAGCCGCTCTTTGGCGAGCAAGAGATCGTGGAGCTGCTTGAGACGGAGCGTACGCATAACGCGCTGATGTACGATGCCGCCGCAGCCGGCGCCTGGACCTTCACCGATCTGCCGAGTGGGCGTCCGCTGGAGAAGCCCAGCCCGCTCTTCAAGAAGTTGGACGATAGCGTCGTCGAGGAGGAGTTGGCGCGCTTGCGGGGTGCGTGATCCGCTTTCTACTTATAGCAAGACGACGTCGATCTCCAGGGTGTAGTCTGTCTCTCCGGGGATGACAGATACGGCACGCCTTGGAGATCGGTTTGCTTACAGTTGAGCGCTGGGTTGTGTATGCTATAATGCCCGCAGGCGGAAACGCAGCTCCTCAACGGCGTACCTTCCGTGGAATAATCCGAAGGATTATGTGACCTGGGGGCGCTCTGTATCGTCGTAATAGATAGATAACCGGATATAAGTGCGGTAAAAGGAGGAACTCATCGACGTAGACGTGGCCTTTGCCGCGCTATTTCGCGAGTACGAACAGTCGATTTGTTCTTACTTGATGCGCATGACGGGGGAGTACACCGGGGCGCAGGAGTTAGCGCAAGAGACCTTTATCCGGGCATATCGAACGTTGCTGCGGGGGACGGAACTGCGAAACCCGCGTGCCTGGCTCTATAAGGTGGCGTCACGCCTGGCTATCGACCACTACCGACGTGTCGATCGCAGGGCTGTGGTGTCGCTGCCGGAAGGATTGCCGGCGCAGACTGAACGTGAGGCCCAGGTGTTGGAGCGGCTGGCAGTGCAGTCTGCCCTAAATCAGGTGCATCCGAAGTATCGTATGCCGCTGGTGCTCTACGTCTATGCGGAATGGACGGTACTGGAGATCGCCGAGGCGCTAGAGCTCTCCGAGAGCGCCGTCAAAATGCGGCTGAGCCGGGCGCGTGAGATGTTTAGAGAAGCTTACGAGAGGGAAAACATAGATGAGCGAATGTAGCGTGATTGAGCCGTTGCTGGCGTTGCGCGCTGCAGAGTGGTCCGCGGCGGAACGCGCTCAGGTGGAGGCCCATCTCAAGCGCTGTGAGACGTGCGCCGCGTTGCGGGCCGTCTACGTCGAACAGGATCGTCTCATCCAGGGATTGCCTGCTGTGACTCTGACGTCCGCCCAGCGTGCCGCCGTCTGGGCGCGGACCCATGATCAGCAGCGCGAGCATCGGGGAGCGATTTTCGTCGGACTCAACGTCTTTTCCGCGCTCTCGACGACGTTTGGCGTGATGGTGCTGCTGGTCAACTTGCTGTTAGTCTCCGGGATGGCGGACGTCGGGCGGGTGGTTGCGCCTTCTCCAGTTTCACCGTTTGTCACAGCCACGGTCGCCGCCGAAGTTCCGGCGATGGAGGCGACGCCTTCCGCAGGCAACGCGGACCTCGAGCCGACGCCCGAGCCGGCGCCGCAACCGGAGATGGCCCATTGGCCTGATCGACGCTCTGATCACGGGCCGCAGGGTCGGTCGGAATATCTTATGGTTGATCTGATGACGTCTGATACGAAGGAGTTTGTGTAGATGGCTTGGAATACTTGGAGGCGTTGGGAGAAAATCGTTTTCGTCGTTGTCTTATTGTTGGCGCTCTTTACGCGCTTTTACATTCTCGGTGAGCGGGTGATGAGTCACGACGAGAGTTTGCACACCAAATACTCCTGGAATCTCTATCGAGGCGAGGGGTACGCACATAATCCCATGATGCACGGTCCGCTGCTCTTTCACCTGAATGCCCTGGCCTACTTTCTCTTCGGCGTCAACGACTTCGCTTCACGGGTCTTTCCTGCCCTGGCGGGGGTACTGTTGGTGTTGACCCCGTGGCTCTTCCGGCGGTGGTTGAGGCCGGCCGGTGCCGCGGTGACCTCGATCCTGCTCCTTATCTCGCCGAGCGTTTCTTACTATTCCCGCTATATCCGGCACGACGTCTATAACCTTCTGACCGCGATCGTCCTACTATGGGCCGTCTTTCAATACTTACGCGAGCAGAAATCGAAGTGGCTCTATGTCCTGGCAGCTTCTTTTGCGTTCCTCTATACGACGAAAGAGACCTCCTACATCTACACGGCGATCTTCTTCGTGATCCTGGCCCTTCCCTTTATCGTCCGGGTCTGGTTGGCCCGCTGGCAGCAGCCGGAACTGCGGCGAGCGGTGCTAATCCTGACGGTCGTGATCCTGGTCTTTGTGGGCGTCTTCGCTCTTTCCTTACGCAGGGGGGAGGTTCACGAGCAGTCCCTAGACGAGGAAGGCAACACACGAGTCTCCATGACCCGCCCGCCCCTGTGGGGAAGCCTGGCGATCGGTGGAGCCGTGGTGACCGTGTTGATTCTGGCCTTCACGCTTATCTCCGGTGTCGGCGAGGAACGACTCCGTCGGCTGCCGCTTTTTGACGTGCTGATGGCGATGGGGACGTTGACGTTGCCGCTCGGCTCGGCGCTATTGATGAACCTGGCCCGAGTCGATATGCTGGATCTCTACAACGCGCTCATCAACGCCAATTTCAACGCGCTGTTGAGCGCCAATTTGATCTGGTCCGTCTTTATCTTGGGAATCGTATTTGCGGGATCGGTGCTGCTTGGTCTGTGGTGGGATTCGAAGCGCTGGCTGGTGGTAGCCGCGATTCACTACGGTATCTTCTTGATCTTCTACACCACCGTCTTCACCAACGCCTTGGGCCTGATGAGTGGCCTGGTGGGCTCGCTGGCCTATTGGCTGGCGCAGCAGGACGTGGCCCGCGGCGGACAGCCGACCTATTATTACGTACTGATCACGTCCCTATATGATTACCTGCCCCTGCTCTTCTCGGTGGCGGGGGGCGCCGGCGCCGTAGCCTACGTCTTGAGTTCCTGGTCGAAGCGGGAGACGTCCCATGACCAAATGGAGGAGGCGGCGCTTCCAGCGCTGAACTTGCAGCAATTTTTCCCGCTCTTTGTGCTGGGCTGGACGGTGCTGGCGTGGATCGCCTACACGTGGGCTGGTGAGAAAATGCCCTGGCTGGTCGTGCACATCACCTTCCCCAGCATCTTCCTCGCCGGTTGGTGGATCGGTCACCTGCTGGAAGGCGTCGACTGGGCGCCTGTCCGTGAGCGCCACGCCTGGCTATTGTTGATCGCGCTGCCCTTGACCGTGGTCGGACTGACGATCTTCTTCAGCGCAGGTTCCCGGTACGTGGCGTTGCTACAGATGGAGGCGTCGCCGGCCGGTCCACGGCTGGAGCAGCTGGAGATGTTGGGTCGTGCTCTGGGCGGCGCCGTTGGGGCCGCGGCCTCCAGCGCTCTGCTCGTCTGGTCTGTCCGGCGGGCGACGTGGCGCTACGCCTGGCGGATGGGTGTGTTGACGGCGGCGCTTCTCCTGGCGCTGGTCACCTTCCGGACCATGACCATGCTCAACTACGTGAACTACGATCTGGCGAAGGAATTCATCGTCTACGCGCACGCCGCGCCGGACGTTAAGGTGGCGCTGGAACAGATCAAGGACATCTCCTGGCGCACGACCGGCTCCCCTCACGAAATCCAGGTCGCCTATGGCGAAGATGGTTCCTGGCCTTTTGCGTGGTACATGGTCAATTTCCCCAACTCTTACTTCTACGGCACTACGCCGGATAGTGAACGGTTGCTGGAGTCTCCGGCTGTCATCGCCGGCAAAGGCCAGTGGGAGACGGTGGACGCGATTCTGAACGACACGTACGTGGCTTTTGACTACAACTTTCTCTGGTGGCCGATCCAGGACTACTATGGGCTGACGTGGGAACGGATCCGCACGGCGCTCACCAATCCCGAGCTGCGGGCCGGGCTGTGGGATATCTTCTGGTTCCGTGACTATCAGCGCTACGCCGACGCCAAGGATACGACGCTTACCCTCAGGCAGTGGCCCCACCGCCGCGAGTTCCGTCTCTACGTCCCCCGGGATCTGACCGAGGACGTCTGGAGTTACCGCCTGGGCGCCGAGGGCGTCCAGCAGGCCCAGCCGCAAGCGACCGACGTGCCGGATCCCTACGCCCACAGCGCGGCGGAACGGCCCGTCGAGGCGCGGATCAGCCTACCCGACGCTGCACCTCGGGGCGTGGCGGTCGCCGGCGACGGTACCCTCTACGTGGTGGATTCCGCTCAGAATCGCGTCTGGCACGTCAACCGGCAGGGCAACATCTTGCACCAGTGGGGAGAACCGGGAGCAGCCCCGGGTCAATTCATGGAGCCGTGGGGCATCGCGGTGGACGCGGAGGATAACGTCTACGTCGCCGATACCTGGAACCACCGCATTCAGAAGTTCACGGCCCAGGGGGAGTTCCTGCTGCAGTGGGGGACCTACGGGGAGTTCGAGGCGCGCGACTTCAACGGACGCGGCGCCTTCTACGGTCCCCGGGACGTGGCGGTCGGTCCGGAGGGGGACGTCTACGTGACCGACACCGGCAACAAGCGCGTCCAGGTCTTTGATGCCGAGGGCGAATTCCTGCTGGACTTCGGCGGCAGTGGTAACGCGCCCGGGCAGCTCAACGAGCCGGTCGGTATCGACGTCAGTGACGCGGGTGAGATCTACGTCGTCGACACGTGGAATCAGCGCATCCAGGTCTTCAATACCTCCGGGGGGTATCTACGACAGTGGAGCGTCCCGGTCTGGGACGTCACCAACCCCGAGATCAAGCCCTACCTGACGTTGGATGGAAGCGATGTGGTCTACGTCACCGATCCAGAAAGGAGTCGCGTTCTGGCCTTCTCCACCGACGGAAGTTTTATCTGGACCGTGGGCAGCCCGGGCTCTGAGGGCGGTGGACTCATCTTTCCGGCGGGCGTGGCGGTCTCCCCCGACGACCTTCTCTACGTCAGCGCGCCCCGGCGCAACGGCCTCCTGGGATACAGCCTGCCCTGACCCGATTATAAGCCCTCCCATCACTTTACCTGACCGCAGCCTGTAGTATGATGGGCCCACGTCCAACCCACGGGACGGGTGTGGGCGTTGAAGGTGTTCGGTTGTGATCAGAATGGTGCGGTCTACATTCTCGAGAGGTGACCTCGGTGGATTTCTTTGACGTCTTTCCACAGTTTCGTACTATGGAGGATCCTTCGTTACACAATCGCTCCCTGCGATTATTGAACCTGGCCGGCATTCCGTACGACGCGGACGCCTACTATTTTGAGCTGAGCGCGTCTCGCTACTGGGTGCAGCCGCACGGCGCCGAGCGGGTGACCATCGGCGTGGGCGGCGTGCAGATCAGATTGGCAGGACGGCGACCGTTGCAGGCGCTTCTCTCCCACGTGCGTGAAAGTTGGGGAGGCGTGGCGCGCTTTCTCCCGACGGGCAAGACTTATCTGCTGGATGGTGAGCGCATGGCTGTTGTATCGGCTGACGACCATCAAGAGCGTGCTGCCCCGCATATGCTCATTCTGACGCCGCCGCGCCTGGGCGGTCCCAACATGCCCGATGCCCTCGTGCAGGCCGTCTACTTCCTGGCGCTCGAGGAGCGCCCGCAACCGCGTGAGACCCCCGGCCTGCTCAGAGTGGAGCAGCAGGCAATGGCGACTTTTCTGGAGATGGAACGTTGGGCCGTGGACGTGCTGCATGCGCAGCCCTGGGCCACGCTGCACCACACCGGGACGCTTCCGGAGAACGCCGCTTTGCGTCCGGTGCTGGCTCTGCGGGGGGCGCGTCGCTTACAGAAGGCGGGCCTGCTCTCCCTGGTCGATCGTATGACGGCGTGACGTACGAAAGGTAGGCAGAGATGCTCTCGAATTGGATTACGTTGTTGCGTATGCCTTTGCTCATCGGGATCGTGGGGTTGCTCTATACGCCCGCTGCTCGACTACGCTTCATTGCGGCGGCCTTGATTCTGGTGTTGATTGCCATGGACTCTCTCGACGGATTTGTGGCCCGCAGGCGCGAGGAGGTCAGCGTCCTGGGGAGTGTCCTGGACATCGCAGCCGATCGGACCGTCGAATACGTGCTCTGGATCGTCTTCGCGCATCTGGGCCTTATCTCCATTATCATTCCCCTGATCGTGTTGATACGCGGTACGTTCGTGGATGCCGTGCGTTCTGTGGCGCCCCGCAAAGGACTCACGCCCTTCGAGTTGATGCAAAGCCAGCTCGGCAAGTTCCTCGTTGGCTCTCCGTGGCTGCGTGCACCGTACGCGGTCATCAAAGCCGTCGCCTTCATCCTCCTGGCGATCGTGCACGGCTTGGCCGCGAGGGATATGCCGATGGGTATGCCCGCGGATACCTGGGGGTTGTTCACTCACCTCGCGGTTGGGCTGGCCTTGGGTTTCTGTCTGCTCCGTGGGGTGCCCGTCCTCATTGAAGCGCCGCAGATGCTCGCCGATTGATCTCCAGGCATCCGGGGGATCGTCATGAATTGGAAGACCTTCTGTGCCCAGGGTGGGCCGACGCGTCTGGCTTTCTACGTCGGGAAATACGCGCCGCCGCCCGTCGGTTATGCGATCGCCGATCTGTTTGCTGCTATCCTGGCAGGCGCTCCGTCCAGCGACCTCTACACCGCCATTTACGACAACCAGCGGCACGTTCTGGGTCCCTCTGCTTCGTCCGAGACAATCCACACGCACGTCCGCGCGGTGCTGCGCAACGCCGCCCGTAGCTACTATCAGATTTTTCATAACCTGGGCAGGCGACGCTCCTCGCTGCAGACCTTCAAGCCGCCGATCACACTCTTACCTTCGTCCCGCCGGCATTTATCGGAAGCCCGGGAGTCGGGGCGAGGGCTGCTGCTCGTGGGATGTCATCTCTCGAATTTCGATCTTGCGGCGATGGCGCTGGCTCAGAATCTCTGGGATAAACCTCAGGTACTTTCCCTCCCTGATCCTCCCGATGGTTTCCAGTTCTTCAATGAACTCCGCGCTCAAATGGGGATGCGGATAACCCCGAGCTCCCCGGAAGCGTTACGCGAGGCATTGCGACGTCTATCCGCCTCCGGCGTTGTGATGACCGGCGTCGACCGACCTATCCCCGGTATTGATCGTCGTGTCCCTTTCTTTGGTGCACCCGCTTCCCTGCCGACGGGATACATCCGATTGGCGCTGCGCACGCGCTGTCTGGTCGCGACGGTTGGCTGTGTACAGAAGCGTCACGATAGTCATATTCATTACGAGGTTATCATCAATCCCCCTATGGAGACGGTGACGACGGGCGATCGGGCCCGGGACGTCCGCTGGAACGTCCGGCGCGTCCTGGGAGAGCTGGAGGATCTGATCCGCCGCCATCCACAGCAGTGGATGATGTTTGTGCCGGTTTGGTAACTTACGTCGCGCATCAGCCTGCTGGAGCAGGGGATATTGAGACATCTGGACGTATTGCAGGGGGCTTTTTAGGCGACTGTCGGTTCTGAAATTACGACATTAGGACTTAACCAGGCGCAACTTCAATGTCGGTTCATCGAGACGTGTTATAATGCGGTCGGCAACGCTTGGATCCACCACAAACTCATTGGGTGGAGGTGCGTATATGGACAGTCGGAGGCTGCATGCCCAAACTCAAAGAGCTCTCGGTACAAGGCTTTAAATCCTTTGCGGATCCCCTGACGCTGACCTTTCCCACCGGCATCACGGCCATCGTCGGGCCCAACGGCAGCGGCAAGAGCAACGTCGCCGATGCCATCCGCTGGGTTCTGGGCGAGCAGCGCATGACGACGCTGCGCGGGAGTACCAACGAGGACATGATCTTCACCGGCAGTCAGGGGCGGGCGCGGGCAGGTATGGCCCGCGTCGCCTTGACCTTTGACAACGAGGACGAGTGGTTGCCGGTGGATTTCGCCGAGGTGATCGTCGAGCGCCGTTATTATCGAGACGGCAAGAGCGACTACATGCTCAACGGCAGCAAGGTCCGCTTGATGGATCTCCGTGATCTCCTCGACCGCGCGGGGTTGGGTCGCGACGCCTATCTGACCATCGGGCAGGGCCTCGTCGACCAGGTGCTCTCCCTGCGCGCCTCCGAACGTCTGGCGCTCTTTGAGCAGGCCGCCGGCATCGCGCCCTATCGCAGCCGCCGCGAGGAGGCCGTCGGGCGCCTGGAGAAGACCCACCGCAACCTGGAGCGCGTGCGCGATATCATCGGCGAGATCGAACCGCGCCTGCGCCGCCTGGAGCGGCAGGTCGCGCGCGCCGAGCAACACGCCGAACTCACCGTCGAACTGCGACAGCGCCAGCGGATCTGGTATGGATACCGCTGGGGGCAGGTGCTCGATAAGCTGGAGACGACGCGCCAGCGGGTACTCTACCGCGAGCGCAAGGTTCGGGAGCGACAGGACGACCTGCGGGCGCTGAGCCAGGAGATCTTCGACGTGCGGCACGCCATGGCCCAGCAACGTCGCCGCTTGGCGGAACTGCACCGGGAGAGCAGCGCGCGGCACACCGAGGCCGAGGACGTCCAGCGCGAGCTGGCCGTCGCCCGCGAGCGGCAGCGGCTGCTGCGGGAGCGGCAGGAGGAGAGCCGTGCCAACCTCGTCCCGCTGCGTACCTCCCGCGAAGCGGAGGCTGTCGAAGTGGAGGAGCTGGAGGCGGCGCTGTCCGCAGCCTCCGACCGTCTGCAGGCCGCCGAGGCGCGGTTAGCCGACGTTGCGGAAGCACATCAGGCGCTGGAAGCCCAACGCCATCAACTGCTGGGGCGCCAGAGCGCGGCCCAGGCCCGGGCGTTGGAGAGTCGTCATCAGCTGGCCGACCGCGAGAGTCGTCTTACGCAAGCGACCGAACGGGATCAACAGCTGGCTCGTCGCGTGATGGAGGTCGAGGCGGAGCTGACTTCGGCCACCGAACAGCGGAGTCAACAGCAGGCACAGGTCGAGCAGGCGCGTCAGGCATTGGAGGCGGCGGAGTCAATGCTCAATGACCTGGAGGCGCAGATCGCTCGGCAGCGCGCGGAGCGCGAGGATGCCGAAGCCCACCTCGCTGACCTGCGCGAGCGCTTCTCCAGTAAGCAGGC
>CAZCPK010000057.1:0-13367 GCA_964500755.1 uncultured Anaerolineales bacterium | reverse complement strand
TAATAGTCCGGTACGTTGCTATTCAAAAGTGTCAACCTATTTCCGAACCTTCCCACATCCCAAAAAACTATCTCCGCTGAACCTTACCATCGTTTCTTTGCCGCACGTCAAGCGGCTTTAAGATGTATCTCCCATGCCTTGGAATCTGCCGAAGAGATTCGCATTGCCACCGCCTACTTCGAAGGTTCTGGATTTCAAGTATTGCAGGAAACCCTTCAAGGTAAGCGGATCCGTTTACTCGTCGGACGAAAAGAAGGCGGTGCTGACAGCCTGCGTGAGGTCATTAACGAATTTGTTGAAGAGCTATCCTACGGTCCCCTCGATAGTCGAAGCCGAGCGATGCAGCAGATGTTGGAGGCGCTAGAAAAGGGATGGATGACCGTTGCTGTAGGAGAGACTTTGCCCGCGGATGCTCCGTGGATGGATGCGCGCTATCTCTACCATCATGCTAAACTCTACATAGCTGATGAACAGACAGTGGTAGTGACCTCGGCAAACTTTTCGGGTCATGGCTTGTGTCGTAGCCGCGAAGCCGGCATCACAATCCATGACCCTGAATTGGATACAGTGTTGGCTGATAGCAGAGGGCATCCATTGGAGGAAAGTTGGCGGCGTGACGAGGTAATGCGCGTCATTCGCTGTTTCGAGGAAACTCCTAAAGATCCTGCTAGAATCTATCCTACGCCGGATGAGTTTGACAGTTGGATCAAGAAAGCACGTCAAGAATGGGCAGAGAAGCAGAATCTCGATCCGGCTCAATTGCAGATCGTTTGTGCCCTGGCCCTCGTCCCAAAGACTGGGTAGGCGACACCCTGGACTCCTAAAACTCGGAGAGGATCGCCCAAAGCGTATCCTTACGTGAGCTCAATTGGTAGCACGGTACCGGGAGCATAAGAATCGTTCCCGCGGACAATGACGCTACCACGCAGTTGGGGCTGAAAGACGCTCACCCACGGAGCAGATTGACAAGCGCGGGTCAAGGCGGTCCAGACCCAGAGCGGCAATTTACCGCTTAGGATGAGGCCTTGATCAGTGGGCGGAGTAAGAACGCCCAGAGCGGCGGTGTCTCTATGGTCAAGATATGCCTCGAGGAGTTGGATTTCCCAGAGTGTACCATTGGGAAGTGTTTTTTGTTCCAATGTCCAGCATCCAGACGCACTGGGGGCTCCCACTTGCAGCTCAGGCGCCTGGATCCAACCCAGGCGCACATCGAAGAGATAGAAGGGCGCGGGATAGGTCTGCAGCGCGACGGCGGCGTAAAGCCAGTTGGGACCGCGCCCGTAGAGACCCAACGGACGCTCCGCCGGCAGGTACTCCCGCACTTGGGGTAACGCGCCGGGCGGCCAGGCGCGCGGGTCGAGATCGAAATGCGCAGCCAGACGTTGTAGATCCACGGCCAGCTCCACCGGCGCCTGGGTCAAATGTCGCCGGCGGAGACCCCGGGCGGCGGGAGTGAAGAGCGTCGCCAGGCGCTCCACGAGGGCGGTGAAGACGGGACCCGAGGCCGTGGTACCGCGCTCCAGGCCGGCCAACGTTCCACGCAGGATGGGGGTGGTGCTTTCCAATTGCGCGGCCCCTCTCAGCTCGGAGTGCAAATCGGCCAGCACGGCCAGACCATGGCGCGCCATGCGTGTCTTCCACGCCTGATGTGAAGTGGGATCCCGAGTTAAGAGGATCGCGTGGGTGCACACATCGAGGAGCGCTTCTTGCTCTTGCGTAGGCAGTCCACCCATGTCTACAATCAACGGGAGATGCCGATGCGCGATATCCCGCTTAAGGAGCGGTAGCCAGGCCTCGCTCTGCGCGCCTTTGACCCGGACATTGCGCACGAAAGCCTGGTCGCCAGCCTGGTACCAATCACCTTCGCCATCGGGCGGATAGGCCCGGATGACGTAATGCGGAACCTCACGGACTCGCAAGGCCTGGGTCAGGCTGTACGTGAGCACCGACTTGCCGCTGTGCGGCGGCCCGCCGATGGCGACGGCGGGCAAGTCGCCAAAAGGAAGTTGACCAGGTGGGCAGGTATCTGTATAATCTGGATATGAATTCCTCATCGTCACCTTCGTTTGTTGAACCAGCAACCGCAGTGATCACCATGGGTGGACAAGCACAAGTGGTGACCTTTGCGCTGGACGCCCTGTTGGATCGTGGAGAAACCGTGACGCAAGCGCAAGTCCTGCACTTCACCCCTACCAATCCCCGCATTAAGCGGGCGCTGACGCAGTTGCGTGCCGAATTCACGGGGGGCTTCTATCGTGAAGAGCCCCTCGACTATCACCGCGTCCCCGTCCAATGGGACGAACGGACGCTTGCCTACATCCGCAATGGCGCTGAGGCAGAGGCCGTCTGGCGCTGGGCCCGGGATTTGTTGACCGGGCTTAAGCAGAGCGGGCGACGGCTGCACCTCTGTATCGCCGGCGGACCACGGGTGCTGGCGCTGACGTTGACCAGCGCGGCTATGTTGCACTGCGATCACCGCGACCGGCTCTGGCATCTCTACACGCCGAAAGCCTTCATCGCCGAAGCCCGTGACGGTGCGATTTTACACGCCCCGCCCGAGGCCGGTGTGAAACTGATCCCGGTCCCGATGGCCCCCTGGGGGAGTTACTTCCCCGCTCTGCGGCAACTGACACAACCGTCATCACCGGGCACCCAGCTATCGCCGACGGACATATCGAACTGCGACGCCGTCTGGACGCGCCTCACCGATCGACAGCAGGACGTCCTCATCGCCCTGGCCAAAGGCCACCTGCCGCAAGAGGCCGCCGACGCCTTGCACATCACCCTCAACACCCTGGACTCCCATAAGACGCAAATCCTGGCGGAGTGCCGCCTGGCCTGGAAGTTGCCTGAGTCCGAGCGGTTGACCTATCATTTCTTGCACGAGAAGTTCGCCCCGTGGGTCGAGTTGCGACGTCCACGGCGAACGTGAGCGATTCATCCCCATTATAGAGGAAGTTGGCTTCTTGCACATCAGAGAGACCTGTGAGAAAATTCAGAGATCTCTCTGATGCGAAAGGGACAGGAATTTAGTACACTGGTTACTGGGAGCTGGAGACTTGACGTTTGTTTGCTGAGGATTTGAAGATGAAAGAGGGAACCTATCAAGTAGCGTTGATTAGGCCAGCAGAGGAGAGGAACGAGGTATGAGCATTCCCGATGAGTATCGCACGGCTCATCTGGTGTTGTTGGTGGGTACTAATCCCCTGCCGAATTACGTGGCGGCGTTGTTGTTAGCCGCAAAGGAAGCGACGATTTATCTCTTGCATACCGGCGCGACCTTTGAGGTGGCTGAACGACTCCAAGCGCAACTTTATGACAAGCGTAAGGATCTGAAGCTAATTCCCTGGGAAGTAACCAAATCCGACCCGCAGCAGATTGCCGCGCGTCTGGTGCTACTCAAACAGGAGATGGGCCCCAACGCCAACGTCGGCCTGAATTACACGGGCGGCAGCAAACCGATGGCCGTGCAAGCGTACCATACACTGTGCCGCGAATATCCGCGCGGCGTGTTCAGCTATCTGGATGCCGACACGCTTTCTCTCACTATCGAAGCGCCGGGGCTGCCCACCCAGCAGGTCTTCGTGGGGCAACGCGTGCAGGTGGATTTCGAAACGCTGTTCGCGCTGCACGGTTACGAACTGGAAGTCCAACACACGTGCGCGGTGCCGCCGGTTTTGCGGCAGGCGTTGGTCGAGGCGCACAGCACCAAAGCGGGCTTCAACCAGTGGCGCGCGTGGTTGCAAACTCTGAGTCAGTCCAACCCACAGTTACCCACCGTGGCAACCTATCCGGCCCTGGCGCCGGTCGTCGACGCTTTCTCCGCACTGTGTGCAGGCACACCCACATCCCAACGGGTCGCCGCTACGTTGCAGTGTAAGCACGAGCGCCTCGCTAGCTGTACTAAAATGCTTCTTGCTGATTGGCTAGAGGAATACGTCTATGCGGCTTTGTCTGGATTGCAGGATGAACTGGCTCTGCACCAGGTGGGCATGGGCTTGGAATTCACCCGTCCCGGACAGCGCGGTCTCGAACTCGACGTTGCGGCGCTGTCCGGCTATCAGCTCTTTGCCCTTTCGTGCATGGTAACGGATCGCACACAATCGGCCAAGGATCACCTCATGGAGACCTTCGTGCGCGCCCGACAACTGGGCGGCGACGAAGCGCGCTTTGCGTTGGTGTGTTGTTACGATCAGCCACAGGCTTTGCAGGCCGAAATCAGTGAGGCATGGGACGCGCAGGGAAAAATTCGCGTCTTTGGCCGGGAGCATCTACTAGATTTGCCCCAGCATTTCCGCGACTGGATCACCACGGCCTCGCTCATTCGCTGACTCGCTTTCTCACCTTTTCGCTGATTCGCTTTCTCGCTCACTCGTATAGGAGGGATGATGACAGAGAAAATCTTGTTGTTGGTAGAAGCCTCCGGCATTCAGAACTATATCTTCGGCAGCAACCAGCTGGCCCAGAACGTTGGCGCGTCGGAGCTGGTGCGCCGGGCTACTGAGGATTGGGTGGAAGATCTGACCACGCCGGAGCAGCGCATCTATACCGGCGGGGGTAATGCCATGTTGCGCTTTGATGCGGAAGCCCAGGCCGAGAGCTTTGCCCGTCAGGTGACGCGTAGAGCCTTGGAAGAAGCGCCCGGCCTGCAATTGGTCGTGGCACGGCAGCGCTATCAGGAAGGGCACCTATGGGAGACGCACCAGGCACTGCGTGAGAAACTGGCCCAGCGCAAACTGAGCCGTCGTCCTTCCACGCCGCTGCTGGGACTGGGCGTCACTGCCGCGTGCATGTACACCGGCGCGCCGGCCGTCGCCGTGCGCGACAATCAGTTGATCTCGGCAGAGGTACGAGCTAAACGTGACATTATGGGCGCGGGCAAAGACTATCTCAAGGGACAGTTGTCGCAAGTTGAAGAAGCCGGCTACGATTTTGTGGATAATTTTGACGACTTTGGCACCAAGGGCGAATCCAGTTACCTGGCCGTCATTCACACCGACGGCAACCGGATGGGCGACCGCATTCAAGCGTTAGGCAAAAAAGCCGGCGGCGATGAGGCTTACATCCAGGCACTACGGGAATTTTCTGCTTCTGTGAAAGCGGCGGCGAAAACTGCTCTCAGCAGTACGGTAGATTTGCTGCTGTGGGCCACCGATTCCCGTGAGCATAGAATCGCGGGCGTCGTCCCCATCCGTGAGCGGCGCTTACCCTTCCGCCCCATCGTCTTCGGCGGCGACGACGTGACCTTCGTCTGCGAGGGGCGCTTGGGGCTGGCTGTCGCTGCGCACTATCTGCGCGTCTTTTCCGAACAAGTGCTCTCCGATGGTGAGCACGCCCACGCCCGCGCCGGCATCGCTGTGGTCAAATCGCACTATCCATTTTCCCGCGCCTACGAACTGGCCGAAGCGCTGGCCGCCTCGGCCAAGACCTACATTCGTGAGGCCCAAATGCACTGCACCGTGTTGGATTGGCACTTTGCGGTCAGCGGCCTTGTGTTGCCTCTGGGCGAGGTACGCGAACGCGAATACACCGTGCCGGACGGCAGACTTTTGATGCGGCCTGTGCGATTGAGTCCGCCCAATGGCGACTGGCGTTCGTGGGAGACCTTCACCAGTTTGATGGCGGCGTTCAGTGCCGAACCTTGGGCCGGGCGGCGTAACAAGATCAAGGCCCTGCGAGAGGCGCTGCGTACGGGCCGCGAGGCTGTCCAGCACTTCATCGCCGCCGATCCTGATCTACAAGCGCTGCCAGACATTTCTTCGTTGCCGACGATGGCGGCGCAGGGTTGGCAGGGGCGGCGCTGCGGCTACTTTGACGCCGTAGAAGCACTCGATTTCTTTGTGCCGTTGGAGGAGGAAGCGATACGATGAAAACCTATCAACTCAAACTGACCCTGCTGAGTGACGCCACCTTCGGGCGCGGCGACGGCGTGGCGGGGCTGGTGGATGTGGAAGTGCAGTATGACGCCGTCGGCTTGCCCTACCTGGGGGGACGGGCGCTGAAGGGTGTGCTGGGCGCAGAGTGCGATAACTTGATCTATTCCTTGAGTAAAGCTGTTCCAGGTAACCAGAAAACACGTTGGCAACAGGCTGCGCTCCGGCTTTTTGGCCAAAGCGGCGCACGATTGACAGGTGAAGCAATCATGCGCGTCAGCCCGGCGTGTCTGCCGAGCGATCTGCAGGCGGCGTTGGCCCGCGATATTGAGAAGGGCACTCTGAGTCGCATGAAGGTGCTTGATATGCTCACGACCCTACGCCGCCAGACGGCGCTGGACGAGAGCGGCGCGCCACGCAAAGAGACGCTGCGGACGTTGCGGGTGATCTTGCGGGATACCACGTTCACGTCACAACTCACGTTCAGCGATGACCCGGCGCCCGATGATCTGGCCTTGCTCGCTGCCACGGTCAAGGCGCTGCGGCGGGTGGGTACCGGTCGCACTCGCGGGCGCGGGCGGGTGCAGGCGGCGCTGTTGACGGCAACGGGAGAAGACATCACCGCGACCCACTTCGCGGCCTTCCGAAAGGCGGTGCAAGGATGAAAGCGATCACTTACCAACTGCGTTTATTGGAACCGGTGCTGGTCTCTCAGGCCCAAACGGGCGAGGAGAACAGCGCCATCAGCTTGCCCTTCGTGCCGGGCAGCGCGTTACGGGGAGCCGTCGTCTCGCGCTATCTGGCGCACAACGATCCGGGTGATCTGGCGGAGGATGAAGAAACGCGCGCTCTGTTCCTGGACGGCACGGTGGCCTTTCTCAATGCCTATCCTGCCCTGGAGGGAGAACGGCTCTTGCCACGGCCTCTGTCATGGTTTACGGAGAAGGAGCAAGCGGGGGAAATGCACGGGACGCTCTACGACTGGGCGGTGGCGCATACCGAATTGAAACAGGCCAAGCCGCCCAAGGACGCTGTGTTTTGCGCGCTCCGTGCGCCGGAAGCACCCGAACTATCACCCGAAGAGAGGCTGGATGCGTTGGCTGCCGGGAAAGAATCGGAGCCTGTCCAAACACAATTCTACACCCCCGCGCGTGAAATCAACGTCCACATTGCCCTCGTAGATCAAAATAACCGCACCGATGCCAACAAAGTCTATCGCTACGACGCGCTGGCTGCCGGGGAAGTGCTGGCCGGCGCGATTATGGCCCCGGATGACTTCGACCTGGAACCGTTGCAGCGCTTGTTGGCAGAGAACCCCGATCTCTTCCTGGGCGGGGCGCACACGGCCGGCTATGGGCACGTGACGCTAGCGTCGCTGGCTCTGGTCGAAAACTGGACGGAATACGCTCCTGTTGCTGAGCCGGGCAATGTTGTCATTGTTACTCTGCTGAGTGATACAATTTTGCGCGGCCCGGATGGGCAGTTCAGCGCTGATATGGATGGCGCACTGGCTGAGCTGTTGAACATGCCTGACTTACACGCCCTACGCAAGTATCAGCGCGTGGGGCTGGTGGGCGGCTTTAATCGCAAGTGGGGCCTGCCGCTGGTACAGGCCTGGGCCTTGCAGGCGGGCAGTGTCTTCGTTTACAACGCGGACGAGGTCGATGCTGAACGCCTGCGCAGTCTGGTCGCCGCAGGCATTGGCGAACGCCGCGCGGAGGGCTTCGGGCGTGTCGCTGTCAACTGGCACACGGCGGATGCCGTTGTCTGGAAGCCCTGGGAAAAACAACCTTCTTTGGGGGAGGTTGAACTTTCTGCAGAGAGCAAGGCGCTGGCGGAGCGCATGGCCCAAAATCACCTGGCGAACCTGTTGGAGGAGAGCTTAACGGCAGTACTCAGCAGCATCGTCATCCTACCTCCGCCGCAGAATGCACAGCTCTCACGGGTGCGCAATGCGGCACGGCAGGCGTTACTCAAGAAGGATTTGAAACTGCTTGCCGACCATCTCGCCACGCTCAAAGGCGCAAAAGAGCAACTCCAAAAGGCGCGCATCGCAGGCGTGCCGATGCTGGCCTGGCTTGAGGCGCGGCTGGAGAAGCAAGACATCGAGCAGCAACTCTTACAAGGCAGGGCTGTGGTGCCGGTTGCAGGCCAACGTGCAGCGTTTACGCCGGAGCTGCGGGCGCACTACACCGCCAGGTTCATTGACGGCGTTATGCAGAAGGCGATTCGTCAGAATCAGGAGGCAGGTGCATGAATAGCTATGACGTAGAGGGACGCGCCGGACGGAAAATCATTGAGCGAGTGCAGATTGAGGGCACGCTGCGCCTGGAAACGCCAGCACACCTGGGTAACGGCGACGCCGAAGCGCTGACCGACATGCCCTTGTTGCTCGATAGCGTGACGGGCACCCCCCTGCTCACGGGCACTTCAATCGCGGGGGCCTTGCGCGCTTATCTGCGCGAGGTGGAACATGGCTACGGCGCAGCCGAACGGCCCCATGATCGCGCGCAACAACTCTTTGGAGCGGTGCGCGGAAGTGAAAGTTTGCAGAGCTGGTTATTAGTGGATGATGCGCTGGGCGAAACGCTCGGCGTCGAAATCCGCGACGGCGTGGCATTGAATCCAGAAACCCGAACCGCTGCCGACAAGAAGAAGTACGACATTGAGCTGCTGCAAGCTGGAACCACGTTCCAGCTCTCGCTGGAACTGCTGATCTCCGAGGACAACCAGGGCGCGGGCTTGTTAGAAAGCCTGGCGCTGGTCTTGCACGGCCTGGAAGAGGGTGAAATCGGCCTGGGAATGCGCAAACATCGTGGCCTGGGGCGATGCCGGGTCACGGAGTGGCGCGTGCGACACTACCAAGTCACGACGAAAGAGGGCTTACTGGCTTGGTTGGATGATGACGCCAGCAGGCAGAAGCAGGGCGAAGAGATCTATAAGTTGTTGGATATCGAACCGGCAATTGCCGATGCGCGCGAATCTTTTACTCTGGACGCGACCTTTGTGCTGGAGAGTTCGCTGCTGGTTCGTTCGAGTTCCGGCGCGCCGGACGATCCCGACATGGTCCATCTGCAATCGTCGCGAGATGGAGAACTGGTTCCGGTTCTATCCGGGACAAGTTTGGCGGGGGCAGTACGGGCGCGGGCACAGCGGATTGCCAATACCCTGTTGCCCAAGGCCTCAGCCAAGGCGTTGGTCAACGGCATGTTTGGCAAAGACATCGAGCACGCCGATGACAAGCCCACTGGCAGCCGCGTCATAACACACGAGACTGAGGTGCGGGGTAACCTGGATCTGGTACAGAGCCGGGTCAAGATCGACCGCTTCACCGGCGGCGCGTATCCGCAGGCGCTCTTCTCCGAGCAGCCGCTTTTCGGCGGCCCGGAGTCAGAAGTGCGCGTGCATCTGGAACTCCGCAGCCCGAAACCGGATCTGCGCAGTCAGCACCCGGCGGAGATTGGCCTCTTGCTCTTGGTCTTGAAGGATCTATGGACCGGCGACCTGCCCCTGGGCGGCGAGAGCAGCGTGGGGCGCGGGCGGCTGGCAGGCCGGGAAGCGACGTTGACGCATCGTACATCGCGGCAGACTACCACCTGGACCCTGACCCAAGGAGAGGGCGAGACCTTGCACTTCGGCGGCGATGGCGCGCCAAACGCCTTGGAAGAGTTCGTGGCGGCATTCCACGCTTATAAGGAGGGCCAAGACGCATGAACAAGCGCTATGGAACACAAATTGACGTAGATGTTGAGGAATTCAGCCAAGATCCGCGCGTCTGGTTGGCAAAACGTATGAACGCGGACATGCCCTGGCTGCTGGTCCACGCGGACGACGGCGTGATCTGGGGCAAGCGGCAAGCGAATGGGACGCTGTTGCTCTCATCGGATGTTTTCAGCGATCCAATTGAATACCCTTCGGTGGCCGTGCCCTTGCGGGCTATAACCTTGCAGCAAGCGCGAGTCTTCGGCAAAGCGGGAGAACTGCTCATCTGGCGCACAGATGAGGGTTTTGCAGGGCGAATGCTAAAGAATGAGCACATGACTCTGGAGGCGTTGCCCGATGAGCAACATTTGCTCTGGCATCAGGGCGAACCGGTGAAAATTGATCAGCAGGCTGGTTTTGCGTTACTCCGGGAGGGGCAGCAAGGCCAGCGCCACGCGCCGCCGGTGATCCCACAGGGCAAGCGCCGTCCAGCGCTCACCGTGCGGCATTACGTTGATTACGATGACGAGGGCCAGGCGTACATCGCGCTGGGCCGTCTGGTAGGATTGGAGGTGTGAGATGCATCCGACACATGAGAACCCGATGAGAAGAGATCGTACGGCCCATGCTCCTTACAACTTTGTGCCCTTGCCTCAGAAAGTCGTGACGGTTGATGATATACCGTCTCAAGACCGATACGATCATTTCACAGGCTATATTCAGTGCATATTGACCACCAAGTCTCCGCTCTACACCCGGGCTGGTATGAACCCCGAGGTTTTCAAAGCCTGGTCAGGCACCCCTTTCGAGAAGTTACCGGAAGAACAGAAGAATGAGCGCGCACGTTTCTTCTACGTAGGCGACGTCCGACGCCCGGTGATTCCAGGCAGTAGCCTGCGCGGTATGGTGCGCGCCCTGGTAGAGATTGCTGGTTACGCCAAACCTCACTGGATAACTGACGAGAATTTGGTCTTCCGCTCGCTCAGTGAGCGATTCTACCGTAAGCGACTGATACATCAAGACAAAAAGCGTTACTATACTCCATTGATGCAAGCCGGCTATCTGGAGAAAGTCGGAGTACAGTGGTTTATCCGACCAGCTCAGACTATCGGGGGGACGACCTTTGCTAGAATTCATCACGACGATATTCCCGTGAATCTGAATCGCTGGCACAACAGCAAAAATGCTTACGAGGTGTGGGTGCAGTTGGGGCGTTACGAATATCAGGATGTGCGAGGCGGATTCATCCATATCAAATACATGCCTGTTCTTGACGCAAAGGCGAGGTTAACACCCAATTATCAACATGCTGTCCTCGCTTACAGCGGAGACATGGATTCCAAGCGTCGCGAAGTTGTCGTCTTTCCACCTGATCTGAAGGCGGATCTCATTGAAGTAGACGAAGAGATGGTCCGTATCTACCGCGAGCAGATAAGCCAGGAACAGAAAGCATTACTTGGAGATGACGGTGCTCTCAAGCACAAACAGCCCGTTTTCTACAAGATGGAAGGCGGTGAGTTGGTATTCTTCGGCCACTTGTGGCTTTTCAGATTGCCCTATCCTAATTCGCCCCTTGATCTAGTGCCCTCTACCTTGCGTCGGGATACCGAGACGGACCTGTCAGAAGCAATCTTTGGATATGTGCAAGAAACTACTGAGGATAAGCGGACACCTCAGGCGGGTCGTGTCTTTTTCTCGGATGCCAACCCTAGAAACGGCCAAGCAGACTTCTGGCTTTCCGACACTCCTATTACCCCCAAGATCCTCTCAGGGCCAAAGCCAACGGCATTCCAGCACTATCTGACTCAGCAGGATCCTGACAACAAAGATCGACTCGATCACTACGCCAGTCCACCGCCCCACAGGACCACATTGCGCGGTCACAAGCTATATTGGCACCGGGGAGACATTGGCTTGGCGGAAATTCAAGAAGCAGATCGACAGGCGATACAAAAGCACGCCAGCCAGTACACTCGCATTAAGCCGGTAAGGCCCGGCGTCACATTCGAGTTCCGAATCAACTTTGAGAACCTGCGGCCTTTTGAGCTGGGAGCTTTGCTTTGGGTGCTTTCGCCGCCCGCCGCTGATGGGGAGGAGTATTGCCAGAAACTAGGCATGGGGAAGTCCTTGGGATTGGGTGCTGTTTCTATTGAACCCCATCTTTACCTGAGTGATCGAGGGAAGGGAAAAGAACATCGCTACGCTCAATTGTTTAACGAAGAGTCAGATATCTGGTATCCCGGAGAGAAACCGGTCGACGCAAGTTCCTTTAGAGAGACCTTTGAGGAATACGTATTGGCACGTATGGATCAGCAAGAGCGCGGCGGGAAGAATGCTCTGCGCGACCTGCCGCGCATTCAAGTGTTACTAACTATGCTGGAGTGGTCAGGGCCAGGATGGGACGCAACCGAATACATGATACTAGAGGAGTTCAAGGATCGGCCTGTACTACCTGACCCAAGCAAGGTTTTTAGGAAGGTAGAGAAATCCACCGGATCAAAGCGGGAAACCGGTGTCGTCAAGTGGTTCAATGTCGATAAAGGCTTCGGTTTCATCAAGCGCAAGCATGAGGAGGACGTATTCGTCCACTACTCGGAGATTGAAGGTACGGGCTTCAAATCACTTGAAGAGGGGGAACGTGTGTCGTTTGTGGTTGTACCGGCGGAGAAGGGACCCAAGGCAACACAAGTCCGCTCGCTGGATAACTGACCCATGTCCCGTCGCCGTCCCCGCGTTCCGGTAACCCTCGTCCTGCCGCCGGAACCCCCGACGCCGGACGAGATCGACGCCGTGCTCATGGCCACCGACAGCATCATCGGAGAGGCCGGGCGCACGGGCGTCACGCTGATCCTCAACGGCTCCCGCAGCAAGAAGGCCCTGGAGTGGGAGTGGGATCAGCTGGACGACTACGGACGCCTCCAGCACCTCACCGCCGACCAGATCGGGCGCAAGGTCGATTGGTGCATCCACTACGGTTGGCTGCGCATCAAGTACGACCGCCACATCCCCTTGCTCTATCACACCGCCAAGGGTTGGGAGCGCGTGAAGACGCTCTGGATGGAGCGGCTCCTGGGCTGGTTCACCGAGTGGGCAGAGACCGGGCAGCCGGAGCAGGTCTGGCACCGGCTGGAGACCATCCACCGCGAGATCAAGCTGCGTGTGCTGGAATCTATTGCGGAGGAGCGACAATCGGCGTTCGCGCCGGTGCTGCGCGCCTGGTTCCCGCACGAGGTTCGGGCCGTGCGCACGGCCATCAACCGTGCCCTGCAAGCGTTGGGACAGCCGGGTCTGCCCCATCCGAAAGGAAGCTAGAGATGGAGATGATCTTGCTCAACTTCTCCCACCCCCTGACCGACACCCACTTGGCCCAGCTGGCCGAGCTGACCGGGCAGCTTGTGGCCGACGTCCGCACGATCCCCACCCAACTCGACCTTGAGCGCGCCTTCGCCGCTCAGGCAGTAGAACTGGCCGACGCCGCCGGCCTGACGCCGGAGGCGTGGCAGACGACACCCTTGCTACTCGTGCTGCCCGCGCTCAACTACGCCGCCGCCGCGCTGTTGGCCGAATTGCACGGACGCATGGGGTACTTCCCGCCCATCGTGCGCCTGCGTCCCGTGGAGGGCGCGCTGCCGTCGCGCTACGAGGTCGCCGAGGTGCTCAACTTGCAGGCCTTGCGTGCTGCTGCGCGGAAGCGCCGCCAAGCCTCTAAGTGAAAGGAAAACGGTAGTGGTTACATATTGACTGATGGAGAAGGTTCGGAAATAGGTTGACACTTTTGAATAGCAACGTACC
>CAZCPK010000056.1:0-13382 GCA_964500755.1 uncultured Anaerolineales bacterium | reverse complement strand
CGAGCGGGTCGGTTTTATCGTCAGCAAGGTTGCCCACGGGGCACTGATGGGGGCTCGAGGGAACTCCGGGGTGATCTTGTCACAGATCTGGCGCGGCTTTGCGCACAGTTTGGAAGGACAAGAGCGTCTGGATGGCGAGAGCTTGTCGAGCGCGCTGAAAGCGGCCGCGGACACGGCCTACAAGGGTGTGGTCAAGCCGGTGGAAGGGACGATTCTCACTGTGATTCGGGAGGTCGCGGAGGCCAGTGACCAGATTGTCGCGGAGAACGAGGATCTACGCGACGTATTTGAGCTTCTGATCCAGCAGGCAAAGATCACCGAGTCTCGTACCCCATCGTTACTGCCCGTGTTGCGGGAGGCGGGGGTCGTGGATTCTGGTGGTCAGGGGCTCGTCGTTATCCTTGAGGGCATGTGGCGTCACCTGGTGGGACTGCCCCTCGATACGGATGAGCGCTTCGCTGAAGTCGTGGATCTGGCGACCGTTGCTGCGCCGGGCAGCCCGGCGCATCCAGATGAACATCTGCACTTCGACAGCAATTATCCTTATGACGTTCAATTTATCATCGAAGGTCAGAATCTGGACTTGGAGCGAATTCGCGGCGAGATTGAAGCTATGGGGGATTGTCCTCTGACGGTGGGTGATTCCCGGACGGTCAAGGTTCACGTGCACGTCTCAGATCCTGGAGCACCAATCAGTTACGGTGCGCAACATGGGTCGTTGCGCGACGTCGTGGTGGAGAACATGCAGGCGCAATATCAGGAGTTTCTCTCTGGTCGGAGTCAACATCCCGTGGTGGGGCCTGCGGAAGAGAGCGTTCCGTCGCTGCAGACGCAGGGCAATGCCCAGCAGGCGATTGGGGTCGTCGCTGTCGCCTCAGGGGAAGGTCTCCGGCGGATTTTCCAGAGCCTGGGCGCCGCGGTTATGGTGCGCGGGGGACAGACCATGAATCCCAGCACGGCCGATATCCTGGAAGGGCTTGAGGAGGTCAGGGCGGAGAAGGCGATCGTGCTGCCTAATAACAAGAACATCCTTATGGCCGCGGAACAGGCGGCGGAGATGTGCGAGGATAAAGAGGTCGCCGTCGTGCCAACACGGAGCGTGCCTCAAGGCGTGAGCGCTCTGCTGGCTCTTGATCAGCAGGCTACGCTAGACGGCAACGTCGCTTCCATGTTGCAATTGACCAAGGAGGTGATCACCGCTGAGGTGACCCGGGCGGTTCGCGCCGTAAAGATCAACGGCTTGCAGGTGGAAGAAGGCGACATCATCGGGTTGCTCGATGGCGAGCTGGTGGTTGCCGGAGAAGATTATGGCGACGTGGTGCGTCAGCTGCTGGATAAAGCCGATCTGGATTGGCGCGAGCTGGTCACGCTCTACTTCGGTGAGGAGGTGACCGAGGATGAAGCGCAAGCGTTGGCGGATACCTTATCCGAACTCTACCCTGATCTAGAGATCGAGGTGATCTTTGGAGGACAGCCTCATTATCCTTATCTATTATCGATTGAATGAGCGCTGACCCGAGGAATTATCCTATCCTATTTGATTAGATTGATGGAGGAACACGGACGTGAATCATGTGCAATTAATCACTGACGGCACGGCATACCTTTCGACCGAGCGTTTACGGGAGCTCGGTGTGATCTGTCTGCCGATCGTCGCTCAGACAGGCGAAAAGACGTTTATCTACGATCAACATACCGATGGCCACATGGCATTACTCGAAGAGATCTCCCAGCATCGCCAACCTGTGGAGATCATAGGACCGTCGCCGGATGATTTCCGAGCCGTGTTCGAGCGGGTGCTCTATCGTACGAATCGGATGCTCCTGTTGCTCTCTTCCAGCCGCTTGAGTCCCGTGGTGCAAAACGCACAGATCGCTGCGCGTGATTTTATGGGCCGGTGTGACATTACGATTCTGGATTCCCAGACCATTTCGGTCGGTTTAGGGCTGTTGGTTGAGCAGGCCGGTTTGTTGTTGCGGGAGCGACGCTTGCCGCTTTCGGCCATTGTGCGAAATTTGCGGGGGATGATTCCTCACATTTACGTGGTGATGATCTCTCACTCACTCGAGTATCTCTACCGGAGTCAGAAGATCAGTTCCATGCAGGCGATTTTAGGTTCCCTGTTGAGCATTCATCCTTACATGGTTATCGAGGAAGGCGAGATTCGCCCCTTGGAAAAGAGTCGCTCGGCTTCTAAGGCGCTGGATAAGCTGGTCGAGTTTGCGTCGGAGTTCAATCGCGTTCAGGAGATTGTGGTCTTCCAGAGCGAGAGGGAGCCGACGGAGGAAGCACTGGAGTTAAAAGAAGATTTATTGGAGATTGTCCCGAATCGGGATCTCTCGATTATTACCTACGATCCCATTCTGGCCTCGCACATTGGCCCGGATGGCGTGGGGCTCGTCGTGTATGAGGGGAGAAGACGACGCTAGCGTGTCTCAACCGATTCGGATCCTCACCGATAGCGTCGCTGATTTGTGGCCCGATCTGGCTCGACGGTTGGATATTGCCGTTGCCCCCATTTACGTTTCCCTGAATGGAAAAAGTTATCTTGACGACGGGAGTCTCTCCCGCAGGTGGTTCTATACGGCGCTGCAGCAGGAGGATGGGCTTCCCCAAACTGCTGCGCCTTCAGTAGATGATCTTCTGACGGTCTATAAGACGCTGATTGCTGAGGGAGCCGAGGAGATTGTCGCCCTCTTCATGGCTTCCCGGTTGAGCAGTATGCACGCGCAGGCCCGGCGGGCGGCGCGACTTGCGCGGGGCGCGCGGGTGCATCTAATCGATACACAGCAGGTGTCCATGGGCATTGGCTGGCTTGCGGTAGCCGCGGCGGAAGCCGTCCAGACCGGGGCTTCTGTCGCGGAGGTGCGTGAGCTGATTGAGGATCTCAAGCGGCGCACCTTTGTCGTGGGCATGTTGGATACGTTGGAGTATTTGCGGCGTGGCGGGCGGGTCAGTTGGGTGCAGGCGCAGATGGGAAGTCTGTTGCGCTTGAAGCCGCTGATCGGTTTTCATCGCAGTGAGGCTCGGCTGTTAGGCCAGGCGCGTACCCGACGGCGCGCGCTGCGCTGGTTGTTAGATTGGTTGTCTGAGGTCGCTCCGGTGGAGCGGTTGGCTTTATTGCACACTGGGTTTCCGGACGTGCAACTTGAGCGCTTACGAACGCAATTGAACTCCTTTGTACCACAAGAAGAGGTTTTGGTGGTAGAAGCGGGTCCTGTCTTCTGCACCCACGTGGGGCCGAAGGCCGTGGGGGTAGCCGTGGTGCAGGAAAAAACAGCGCCGGCGGCCCCTTGGCCCACTCAATAATGTCTGGTTTACGTCTTACCTGAAATTGCGGTATAAGGGGCAACGCACCTACGATGATCCGCCCATGCTGAGTGAGTAGAATCCCTGCCAGTGTGTGCGAAATGCCCATTTTCAAGCATTCGAAAGTGCGTTGCACCAGGTTGAGTCCTAATGCCGTAATTTCGTAGGCTTACAGTTAGGGAGCGTGCATGGCGAATCCTTTGCATACGTTGAAAAAGATGTTGGACCTGGAAGCGGAGGATTACCGCTTTCGTGATAAGGCAGTGGCGGGTGGTTTGACCCGCTATGCTGCGACCTGGCGCCGTCAGGCACTGCAGCAATTTGGGGCGGCGCGCGAGGATTGGATCGCGGACGTCGTCCGGCAGATGGAAAGATACAGTGAACTTGACCCAGCGGAGCGCCCAGAGGCACTGCGCACTCTTCAGGAACTTCTGGAGGCGCCGTCAGAAGCGAAGGGCGAGACGCAGAGTCTCCCCGCTGTAACCGGGAAGCAAACAACGCCGTCGCCGGACGTTAAAGCGAAGGAGAAAAAACAGGGGCCGGAAAGAGAACCGGAACCTGAACCCAAACGGGAATCCGAACCGGAACCGGAACCGGAACGCGAGCCGGAAATTCCAAGAGTGCCGCTGGATGATCCAGCGCTCTCCAAATCGACGACGACGTTGCGCGGCGTGGGAACGAAGCGAGCGCAGTTGCTGGCTAAACTTGACGTTCACACGGTACGTGATCTGCTCTTCCTATATCCTCGGCGTCACGAGGACTATTCGACGTTTAAGACGATCGATCATCTGGAATACGGCGAGCGAGTTTCCCTTTTGGCGACGGTCTGGGAGGCCGGAGGACGCCGCACGCGCAGCGGTAAGTATCTCTTCCGGGCCATTCTATCTGACGAAACGGGGACGCTGGAGGTGACCTGGTTCAATCAGTCCTATTTGGAGGGGCGCATTAAGCCAGGCATGCAGATCCTGGTGCGGGGCAAAGTGGATCAATATCTTGGTCGGCTGACGATGAATGCGCCGGAATGGCAGCGCATTGGGCGGGACGATCTGGCCTCGGGACGCATTGAGCCCGTCTATCCCTTGACCGAGGACCTCTCACCCCGCTGGATGCGCAAGCTGGTGCGACGGGTTTTGGAGCGGTGGGCGGAGCGCCTGGCTGATCCACTGCCCGAAGCCTTACGCCGGGAGCATGCTCTTCTCTCGTTGGAGAGGGCGCTTTGGGGCGTCCATTTTCCGGAGAATATTGAGCACCTGCAAGCAGCCAAGCGCCGTATGACCTTTGAGGAGGTCCTCTATCTGCAACTGGGGCTGCTGCGGCAGAAGCGTCACTGGGCGTTGCAGTCCGGTGAGATCATCAGACCGGCGTCGGGATACGTGGAGGGCGTATTGGATGCGCTACCTTATCGACTGACGAACGCGCAACAGCGTTCGTTGGAGGAGATGGCATCCGACCTGGTCTCCGGACATCCCATGAACCGTCTCCTGCAGGGCGACGTGGGCGCCGGGAAGACCGTCGTGGCGGCGGTGTTGATGGCCGCGACCGCGTCCCAGGGATATCAGTGTGCGATGATGGCGCCGACGGAGATCCTGGCGGAGCAGCACTATCAGAGCCTTTCTAAGCTCTTGGCGAGCTTTCCAGAACCGCGTCCGGTCTTACGCCTGCTGACCGGGAGTGTGCAAGGTGAGGCACGTGAGAAGATTTACGCCGACTTGCGCGACGACAACATTGAGGTCGTGGTGGGAACCCACGCACTGATTCAGAAACAGGTACAATTTGCTAACCTTGCGTTGGTCGTTATCGATGAGCAACACCGTTTTGGCGTTGAGCAGCGCGCGGCTCTGCGTCAGAAGGGATACAATCCGCATCTTCTGGTTATGACCGCGACCCCCATTCCTCGCTCCCTGGCGCTGACGGTCTGGGGACATCTGGACGTCTCTGTACTGGATGAGATGCCGCCTGGTCGTCAACCCGTCGAGACCAAGGTGATCACCGAACGGCTGCGGGAGCGAGCGTACGATTTCATACGCCGAGAGGTTCAAGAAGGTCACCAGGCCTTTATGATCTATCCGTTGGTGGAGGAGTCCGAGAATATCGAGGCGCGCGCGGCAGTCGTGGAGTATGAACATCTTCAGGAGCAGATTTTTCCGGAGCTCAAATTGGGCTTGTTACACGGACGGATGTCTTCCGCCGAGAAAGAGCAGGTCATGGCGGCCTTTGCGGGCGGAGATCTGGACGTGCTGGTGGCGACCTCGGTTGTCGAGGTCGGCATCGACGTGCCCAACGCGACGGTCATGTTGATCAACGGCGCGGAACGCTTCGGACTGGCCCAGCTCCACCAGTTTCGGGGTCGGGTGGGGCGCGGCGCGGAAAAATCCTATTGCTTGCTATTGGCGCGGACCACCTCGGAAGATGCTATGGAACGGTTGAAGGCCATGGAGGAGACCAACGATGGCTTTGTGTTGGCCGAAAAAGATCTGGAGATGCGCGGGCCGGGAGAGTTCTTGGGGACCCGGCAGAGCGGTTTACCAGAGCTGCCCCTAGCCATGCGGGCTGATCTCCGCGTGCTCCACGAGGTGCGGACGGCAGCCGCGGCCCTGTTGAACAGCGATCCAGAGCTCACGCAGTCAGAGCACCGTTATCTGCGACGCCGCGTCGCAGCGATCTGGGACGCGGAGGGCGCGGAAGGGGATGTGAGTTAATGGGACGTATGGCGATTTACCCGGGATCGTTTGATCCCATCCATCTGGGGCACATGGACATCGCGAAACGTGCGGCCTCACTCTTCGAGCACCTGATCGTGGCTATCTATCGGCGTCCCAACAAAAACGTTCTCTTCTCCATCGAGGAGCGGATGGCGTTGGCCCAGGAAGCGCTCCAGGACGTGGATAATATCGAGGTGCGTCCTTACAGCGGCCTGACGGTCGAGTTTGCCCGGAATGCCGGAGCGGATGTCCTTGTGCGGGGGCTGCGGGTGATCTCGGATTTCGAGCTCGAGTATCAGATGGCGCTGACCAACAATCAGTTAGCTGCCGAAATTGAGACCATTTGCCTGATGACGCGCCAGGAATATGCGTTTCTGACGGCCAGTATCGTAAAAGAAGTCTGTATGTTGGGTGGAGATGTCTCGGTGATGGTCGCGCCGCATGTTCAGCGAGCCCTGCATAAGAAGCGGGAGGCACTTTCTCGTCCTGGAGATTCGGTGGCTATCGTCTCTCTACGGGATTGAGAGAGGTTGCTTGTGCCGTCTCGTGATGCTAGAGGAGGTAAAACGGTGGATATCGACTTCTTAATCGATCGATTTGAGCAATATCTACTGGAAGAGAGTCCTAAATTCCCTCTCTCCGGCAGTCGGACAGTCAATGAAGAAGAGGTGCGTAGTTGGATCACCCAGCTGCGTGACGCTGTCCCGGAAGAGGTCCGGCGCGCTCGGAACATCCTGGAACAGCGCGAAGAGTTCTTTGCAGAGGCAAAGTCCCAGGCCGAGCAGATCATCGCGGATGCGGAGGTAGAAGCGGAGCGTTTGACCGCGGAACATCGTATCGTGAAAGAGGCCCAGGTACAGGCCAAGCAGATCAGAGAGCGGGCCGAACGGGATGCAGCGGCCCTGCGCGCCGATGCCGACGAGTACGTCTTCAACGCCCTCAGTAAACTTCAGGAAGAGTTGAGTCGGTCTCTCCGTGTGGTGGAGAATGGCTTGAGCAAACTGGAGATTGATCGCGAGGCGCGCCTGGAGTAAACTTACGGGCAGTGTATACCTCCAAGTCCTTTGGTTGACAGCCCGGCCCTTAGACGTATAATTACGCTGGTTGCGCCTTGGCGCAATTGCTTGTTTGTGAATCGTTTTGATAAGAGAAAGTTGGAGGAAAGATGGGAGCAGTACCGAAGCATCGAATTACCAGCCGGCGTCGTAAGAACCGCCGCGCGCAGAATTGGGCAGCCCCCTCGCTACCGCATTTAGTTCAATGCCCTGAGTGCGGGGAGATGATTCGCCCGTATCACGTGTGTAAACACTGCGGCACGTATCGTCGCGAGCAGGTGTTGAACGTCGAAGAGTAATAGCGTGTACGCCTGATGGCGTAAAGTGGGAGGTACAGGTTGGAGCAGAGAGAGGAATTGGTTCCCGGTAGAATCACCGTTGAGCCGAGCGTTTTGGAGACCATTGCCAGCCTGACAGCTCAAAATGTCGACGGCGTCGCTCGCATCGCTCAAAAATCGGATGTTGAGCGGTTTCTGGGGATTGGGCATAAATCGGTGGAGGTCCACGTTGAGGACGAGCACGTGCTGGTGGAACTCCACCTTTTGGCGCAACCCGATATCAGTCTTCTGCGACTGGGCAAGGCTGTCCAGCGTGAGGTCACCGAGGCCGTTCAACAGATGATCGGCATGCCGGTGGATGCGGTCAACGTCTACATCGAAGATATACTTTTCCCCAAGAACGGCGCCAAAGCGGGACAGGAGGCGTGACGTCATCGCATCTGGGAATCTGGCCTAATTGATGAGTGGCGAACGACGTCTAGCGCGTCACCTTGCGCTGCAAGCACTCTACGAAGTGGATGTAACGACCCATACGGTGGGTAGGGTGCTTGATCATTGTCTTCACCGTGAAGCGCAAGCGCCCTCCCGTGTACATGCCTACTGTCGAAATCTGGTCAGAGGGGTTCTGAAGTGTCGTGAGGTGCTGGACCTCTTTATTCAGCGGTGTGCGCCGCAGTGGCCCCTGGACCAGATCGCGGTCATTGACCGCAATCTTTTGCGTATGGCGCTCTATGAGCTCACCGTGGGCCATATCCCTACCAAGGTAGCCATTAACGAGGCCGTGGAACTTGCCAAGGCCTTTGGTTCGGAGAGTTCTCCGCGTTTTGTGAACGGCGTGTTGGGTACGTTGGTGCCTCAAAAAGAGAAGGTTCGTCAGGCGATATTGGAGCATCAGAGCGAGGACATTCCTTCTTCATCCAATTCGGAGGAGTTGGTAAAGTAGCTCTAGCACTCATCAGAACTAGGTTTACGGGGTATGGTCCAGGGGCGCATCCGCGCCCCTTTCTGCTTACAAGGTGTCCTCAGAAAAGTGACGTGAGGATTGACGCCGTTTTTCCTTCGAAATTACACTTGTCGCGCGCTCGTAGCACTGGTAGAGTGTACTACAGTGCGTCTTCTACCCTCAGATAGCGTTGAAGACATCTTGTGTGTCTACTGTTTCGAGAGCGGTTGAGGTATTCCCGGGACGGATCTCTCCGTATGCGAGATTATCGCCCCGGTCGTTGTTTTCATAAACGCTTCTGTGTAGGGTGAATCGATCTGCAGTCAATCTCAGGTATCTTTTTGAAAGGAGCAAGTCTATGGAAAAGATTCGGGTTGTGATTATGGGTGCCGCCGGTCGTGATTTCCACAACTTCAACAGCTACTTCCGCGACAATGAACGCTATGAGGTCGTCGCATTTACCGCCACCCAGATTCCTAATATCGAAGGGCGGCGCTATCCTCCTGCGCTCTCCGGGGAGTTGTATCCGGAAGGCATCCCTATCTATCCTGAAGCTGAACTGCCCAAGATTATCCGTGAGAACGATGTGGACCAGGTCGTTTTCTCCTACTCTGACGTGCCCCACGAGTACGTGATGCATAAAGCCTCGTTGGTCAACCCGTTGGGGCCGGATTTTCGCCTGATGGGCGCCCAAGCTACCATGTTCAAGAGCACCAAGCCGGTGGTGGCGATCTGCGCGGTGCGCACTGGTTGTGGTAAATCCCAGACCACGCGGCACGTCTGTGATGCCCTACAGGCGCAGGGCAAGAAGGTCGTAGCGATTCGTCATCCCATGCCCTACGGCGACCTGGCTAAACAGGCCGTACAGCGCTTTGCGGAGTATGACGACCTCGATAAGCACGAGTGCACCATTGAGGAGCGCGAGGAGTACGAGCCGCACATCGATCGCGGCGTCGTGGTCTACGCCGGCGTCGACTACGAGGCGATCCTGCGCGAGGCGGAGAAGGAAGCGGACGTGATCGTCTGGGATGGCGGTAACAACGACATGCCCTTCTACGCCCCCGACCTGTGGATCACCGTCGCCGACCCGCATCGACCCGGTCACGAGATGACCTACTATCCTGGCGAGGCCAACCTGCGCGCTGCCGACGTCGTGGTCATCAACAAGATGGACACGGCGGATTACGCCGACGTGCGTACCATCTACGAGAACCTGGCCGAGGTTAACCCCGACGCCACCGTGATCGAGGCAGCGTCGCCCCTCTTCGTCGATAATCCCGAGGAGATTCGTGGGAAGCGCGTGCTGGTCGTCGAGGACGGTCCCACGCTCACCCATGGCGAGATGGCCTACGGTGCCGGGTACGTCGCAGCCCAGCGCTTTGGCGCCGCCGAGATCGTCGACCCCCGTCCTTACGCGATGGATTCCATCGTGGCGACCTACGAGAAGTATCCGGACACCGGCCCCATTCTCCCGGCCATGGGCTATGGCGAGCAGCAGATGCACGACCTGGAGGTCACCATCAACAAGGCCCCCGTTGACCTGGTCGTCGTGGGGACGCCCATCGACCTGACCCGCATCCTGGACATCGAACATCCCATGCAGCGCGTGCGCTACGAGCTGCAAGTCATCGGCAAACCCGACCTGGAGAGCATCCTCAAGGAGAAGTTCGCGTAAGCGCTCTTTGATCGTCTCCCTGCGCAGACCGCTGAATACTATAGCCTCCCCGGAAACCTTTCTTCCGGGGAGGCCTTGTTTGCGGTTGTCCCGGGGGTGCTTGTCCGGGGCAAGAGCTTTCGATGCAGGCTGGCTAATGTCCCCTTGTCCGGAGGATGGAGCCGAGTAGCTTTCCCACCTTTTCTGTCTGGAATTGAGGCTCTGTTTGATTCGCCAGGCGCGGCGGGAGCAGCTCCTCTGTGCTCTCTCTCAAAAAACCGTGGCGGTGAACCACGGCCCCGGTGGCGCAGTCCTGTCCGACCGCTGGCGTCACAACCAGTTCTGGAAGGTCGTCAGTGTCTCCCACGCCTCCTTGTGCGCCAGGCGAGCCTGGGTGGGCCAGGTGGCGACGACGCGGCTGACGACGGGATAGCCGGCCTCGCGCAGTATCTTCTCCAGCCAGGAACCGGTCATCTTCGCCAGCGTCTCGAAGCGGGTGATGCCGGCGGCTGCGAGCACCTGAGCGGCCCGGGGACCCAATCCCCAGATCAGTGTGAGATCATCCGAGGGCGCCGCCCGCGGCGGGGTAGGCGCGGCGAAGGCGACGGCGAAGTCGACCTCCACCTCGGCCTTAGATGCGCGCCAGCGATAATCATGGGTCATCGCCTGGTGGAAATCCGCAAGCACCTGATCTTTGTCGCGCAGGCGCCAGGCGTCGCCCGTCCAGCGGTAGAGAAGAAGCCCCAGGATCTGCTGCGCGTGGGGGCGTTGATTCCAACGCTGGATCTCGTCGTAGACGGCGCGTACCCAGCCGATGTTGGCGTTCTCCCAGCCGTGCCGGTGGGGATCGTCGCAAGCCGGCGCGTTGCTGCCGCGACAGATGTGGTTCGATTCGGTGATCAGCACGGGGACGTGGCGCCACTTGGCGGGCACGCGCTCCAGGACGTGCCGATAGGTCTGGAAATCGAAGTAGTGGTCGCTCATGAAGGGATCGCCGAAGGTCGTCAGCGCGGTGACCCGCTCCACCGATGGCCCGTGGGTGTAGGCGTGGAGGAGCAGGGCGTCGAGGGCGTCGAGCTTGTCGAGCATCTCCTGGTAATAGTCGATGGGGCGATAGCGCTTGTTGCCCGCCAGCTGCATGGGATGAGAATGGTAAGGATCGATGGCGCCGGGCGCCACCAGCGCGTTGGGCAGCACCGCCTTGATGCGCTTGTAGACGGCGTTAAAGGCCGCGGCGTAGAGCTCCGGGGTGATGTTCTCCTTTGGCACGCCGTGCTCGTGGGGGTGCTCGCTGACGTTGTTCTGCTCGTTGGCGATCTGGATGATCCAACTGTAGCTGTCCGCTGCGACCTCGTCGCGTTTGAGGTGCAGGTCGACCCACCGCGCGCAGGTCTCTGCAAATTCTAGGTACCTATCCGAGGTCGGTAGCGTGCCGGCGGGGTGATAGCCGTGATTGAGCCGGATTACCACGCCGTAGCCGGCCTCTGCCCAGTTCCAGAGCGTCTCGCGATGCGCGCCGTTGAGCGGGATGTCGGGATTGACGCCCAGGGCTTCGGTGAAGAGGATCCAGCCGCGCCGTCCCTGGCCCTCGAAGAGCTGCCGGAGGCGCGCCCGCTCCTCCGCCGTGTCGCTGTTGAGGTCGGCGGCGTGCATGCCGAAGAGCCAGGCCGACTGTCCCAGCGGCAGGGTGTCGTCCTCCACCGGCTCGCGTTCGTCGGGACGCTCCGGTCGGCGCAGATACCAGGCTGCCACGTAGCCCTCGCGGCGCGTCGGCGTCCGCACGTGCAACCACTCGCCCTGCTTCCCGACCTTACCGCCGGTGATTTCGGGTGGCTCTAGGGACGCCAACACGGTGCCGTGAGGCACCCACCAGATCTGATCGTGACTGGTGCCCGGGCCATGCCGCACCCGCAGCCCATAGTCGGGGCTTTCTACCACGGGATGGGTGAGCGCTTCGCCCTGTGGCGGTGATGGTGGTTCTGGCGGCGGCGGTGGAACGCCGGGAATGGCGAGATACCAGCCTGCCGTGTACCCGAGCTTGCCGCTGGGCGTGCGGATGAAGAGCCATTCGCCTTCTGTTCCGACTTTCGCCTGCACCTGCTCGGCGGGCTCCAGCGCGTCGAGCAGGCTGCCGTGCGACGCCTGCGTCACAATGGCACTTTCCGTTTCAGGGCCGCTGCGCACGTTGAGGTAGCCGACGTCGGGGCTGATGACCTTGACTTTCATGCTGGGCGCCGGGAGAGGGGGCGACGGCTCGCCCAGTTCGAAGGCGCGGGTGGGTGGAAAGTACTCGGCCTCCAGGACGGCGGTGGTGAAAAGACTGAGGAAACTTGGCCTGCCTTTGGCGAAGTGATCGAGCCAGGTGCGGAACTCCGCCGCCGACATGCGATCGTTGCCCTGCTCGTCGAAGTACGGGCCGAAGACCGGATGGATAGGGAGGCGTAGACCCTGCTGTGCCATCCATTGGCGGTTCTGCTCGTAGGTCCAGGTATCCACGACGATTCCCGGCGGTAGTTGGTAGGTGCCATACGCCATGGGCATCAGGCCGCCGAGGCAATACGAGCCCATCTCGTTGAAGGGCAGGTCAGGATGATGGGTGATGGGCGTGGGGTAGGAGCAGAGATAGAGTTGGTCCGGGTCGACGTTCGCCGCGTGCAGCCGGCGCCCGATCTCCTGCGCGTTCTCCCGCAGCTCCCGGGCGGTTTCTACGTCGAAGATAAAGCCCTCGTAGCCGTCGATGAAGGCGTCGACGACC
The DNA here is from genome assembly GCA_964500755.1 of uncultured Anaerolineales bacterium. Lineage (GTDB taxonomy): Bacteria > Chloroflexota > Anaerolineae > B4-G1 > SLSP01 > G713. The sequence continues at coordinate 686 of CAZCPK010000056.1, read as the reverse complement.
ATCTGTGCCTCGAAGATCGGATCCTTCAGGGTCGCAAAGCTCCACGCCAGGGGCACGTAGCCGGCGGTGCGGATCTGGTCGGCGATCGCCACCGCGTCATCAATGTAGAAGCCCGCCTCCCCTTCCCGAGGGCCCTGTCCGACCTTGTAGAGAACGTGGGTGATGCCCATTTGCGGGGCGATTCGCAGCGCCCGATCGAGCTCCCAACGCCGATAAGCCCAGAGTCCTTTTCCCTGCAGTGCCATCTTTCTCTCCTGAAACTAGTCTGGCGGTCCGTTTGTCCGATGGTCAATTCGTGACTCTGATGAAAAAAAAGCCTGTTCACTGCAGAGAATACAGAGAACGCTGAGAGAAATTTAGTGTCGTGTTTAACTATTTGACTCTACTGAAATAACTAAATATCTCACCACAGAGACACGAAGGGCACAGAGAAAATAAGAGTGGGTCTCTGGGACTTTGCCGGATAGTGGAGTGAGTGTCCCTAAAATTAGTGCAGTAGGCTACGCTAGTGGGGCTCACCAGACCTTTTCTACATTGTGACAGGAAGCGCATGGCAAACGTTGCCTTTGCATCCGGCGAAATCCCAAAGAGCCATAAGAGTTTACTTCAATAAAATTAACCCAAGACGCTTAATTAGGAAACGCTTCCGGATGCCAACGTGATGAGGTTGAAAAGGCTTGCTGTCT
>CAZCPK010000055.1:0-13437 GCA_964500755.1 uncultured Anaerolineales bacterium | reverse complement strand
ACGCGCTTCCTTTCACAACGCAGAAAAGGTCTGGTGAGCCCCACTAGCGTAGCCTACTGCACTAGGGACACTCCACTACCCGGCAAAGTCCCAGAGACCCACTATTCCTTACAAGCCGATGAGCAGCTTAGCACAAAAGCATGGATACGCCAACCGTTAGTTAGCTGGGCTTTCCTTTCTGGGGCCCCTGCACTTATTTCGGCTCCCCCTTGCTCACCAGCACCTGATCGATGCGCAAGCCGTCCATGTCCACGACCTCGAAGGTCCATTCCTTCCACGTAGCCGTCTCGCCGCGCTCCGGTAGGTGGTTCAACAGCGCCAGGACGAGGCCGGCCAGCGTCTCGTATCCCAGGCGTTGACGCTCCGGCAGCGAACGTTCGTCGAGGAGCTGGCGGAGGTCGTCAGCGGGGAAGTCACCGTCGATAAGCCAGGCATCCTCGCCCCGGGAGACGGCGCGAGGGCTGCGTACCGCCCCCATCGACGCGATCTGCCCGACGATCCCTTCCATGAGATTGCGCAGCGTAATCAGCCCCTCAACGCCGCCGTACTCGCCCAGCACCAGGGCGACGTGCGTCTCGGAGTTGCGGAAGCGGTCCAGCAGCTCCAGGGCGGCCATCCCCTCCGGCACGTAGAGCGGGCGGCGGAGCTCCCGGGCGATATCAAGGGGCTCCCCGGCGAGATGGCGCGAGAGCAGATCCTTAGCGTAGGCCATCCCCTGCACGTTGTCCAGACTGCCCCGGCAGACGGGGAACCGCGAGTACCCGCTATCGCGGATCTTCGCCAGGTTCTTCTCTCGCGGCGCGTCGAGGTCAAGCCAGACGATCTCCGGTCGCGGCGACATGATGGTCCGCGCGCGCTGCTCGCTCATGCGCAGGATGGCGTCGACCAGCTCACTTTCTACCTCCTCGAAGATGCCGGCCTGCGCCCCTTGCGCCATCAGCAGGCGGATCTCCTCGTCGGTAACCGGCGGTTGCTCGACACGTTGGACGCCCAAGAGGCGCAACACCCCCTGCGTAGAGAACGTGAGCAGGTTGACGAGGGGTAACGTCAGCCGGGCAAGCCAGCGCATCAGAGGCGCCAGACGTATAGCCAGTTGTTCGGGGTTGCCCAACGCCAACCGCTTGGGCACCAGCTCACCGACGACCAGAGAGAGGTAGGTGATGACGAGCACGACGCCGACCAGACTGAGCGTCTCGGCGTACGGCGCCAGGAAGGGCACCTTGCGCACCAGCGGAACGATCCGCGTGGCCAGCGAGGCGCCACCGAAGGCGCCGGCCAACGTCCCCACCAACGTGATCCCAATCTGAATGGTCGCCAGGAAGCGGTTGGGCGCCTCCTGCAACCGAAGGGCGATCACGGCCCCCTGCTCCCCTTGCGCCGCCCGCTCCTGCAGCCGGGCCGGCCGCGCAGCGATCACGGCGATCTCGGCCAGGGCAAAGAGCCCATTGAGCAAGATCAATCCCAGAATGATAACTATCTCCATGACTCCTCTTCACGTTGTGATTCTGTCTGTCAAACCCAGGTATTATACCACGACCAGGAGAGCGCCGGCCAACGCACAGCATGGGATCCAAGAAGGAATGACTGTATTGGGTGACTATCCACAGCTCACCGCAGAGGCTCTTTTAGACTTCGCAGGATCAGACTGAAAACTTAACCACGGACTTCACAGGTTCACACAGAAAATAAAAAGTCAATGAAATTCCGTGCCCTCCGTGGTAAAAATTTACAATCGTTTTTTGGGCCACCCGGCGAAATCCCAGAAACCCAGTTTTCTGAGGGTGCGACGCACTTTCGATAAAGTGTATACCGGAATTTCGCATAATGTCCGGGAAAGACGCTATAGCGTTGCAAGCGTCTGCCCGTAAGTGCGTTGCACCTTGTTGCTCACCCAACTAACCGTTACGCTTTCTGTTCTGAGTTACCCGCTATCTGACCTCGATCGTCGTCAACAGGACTCTATCTTCCTCCTGCAGCACGCCGTCTTGATAAACGGCAAGCCGTCCTGATCCATCCGGAAAATAGAGCCCGGTCTTAAGCACATAGTCTCCCGGGGCGATATCTTCCGGCAGCGAGAGGGTAATCGGATCTTCGATAATCTCACCGGGGAACCAGGTGTAGGGTGGACGGGTGCCGTAATAGGACCAACCATCGGCCTGGGTGACGGGGGTGCCGCCCTCGGCGTCGTAGAGGTGCACGAAGACCTGGGCATCGAGCGTTGTCTGCCGGGCGGTTCGCCAATACAACGTAAGCGGCACGACGTCACCGGGCGCCCACGTCGTCGCGGGGAGATCGAAGCCCAGCAACGAGAGGTCCCCGGCAAAGCTGACGTTCTCCATAGATCGAGAGATCTCCGGTTCAGGGAAGGAGATTTCACCCTGCAGCATCCAGAGGTAATAGGGCGCGTAGTGCACAAAACTGGGGACGTCCGTATCGACCTCCAGCGTTATCTCTGTGTGGCTTTCGGTGATGGCTTCGGCCGGGATCTTAAACAGCGTCTCCAGCCACTCTCCGGCAACCTGGGGATACGCCCATCGTCCGACGCGCTCCCCGTTGACCTTGACGTGGACGGCGCCGCCCCCGTGGGCATGCAGGCGCGCCACGAGCCAGAGCGGGCGACCGGGTTGAGCGGCAGCGGTCTGGAACGTCAAGCCGCCGTTGAGCAGCCGCCCACCGTCGATGACTTCCCGTGCGGGAGCGGCGCGGTAGGTCAATTGGTGAACTTCGGTGGGAAAGCCCGGGCGTAATTGACTTTGCCACCAGCGGACGTGGTGCGCGGCCTCGTCCGCCAGATCTGCCACGTCCAGCGCGTCGACGAGCTCCAGCCCCTCTGTACGCGCGAGGATGTCGGGCTGATAAAAAGTCGTCCCGCCATTCGCCAGGGACCAATCGGCCTTCCAGATACCCTGCACCGGCTCGGCGCTGGCGATGCAAGCGTAGGGTACGTTGACGAGCAGCAGCTCCTCGCCAAAAAGATCCGTGTTTGCCAGATAAGGGATGCTGAAGGCATCGGGATAGATGGCGAAGTAGTCGGGCCGCATGGGCGAGTTTTCCATCAACTCATAGACGCTGCCGGCGCCGTGTCGCCAGGCTTCTGCTGCATCCGGTGTGGTCAAGCCGACCAGATCGTAGGTCGGACGCTCACCGACGTAGCGCAGACTGCCGGTGTCGTGCACGCCGACGCGGACCTCGCGGGGCAACTGTTCACGCATCCAATCTGCCAGCACCAGTTGTTGATTGGCCATAGTGCGAGTAGAGCGGCGGTAGAGTGCGAAAAAGTCGGGGATGGCGTGGAGGGAACTGCCGATCAGATAGAGAGCGCAGAGGCTGAGAGCCACGCGCTGCCACGTCCGCGTGCTTCTACTCTCCAGCTGTGCGAGGCTCCCGGCTGCCAGGCTAAAAGCCACTGGAACGAGGGGGACTTGATAGCGACCCACGTGCCAGGTCGCGGTGATCAGTGCAGCGCCAGCCAGGGCAGCGCCAAAAAACCAGAACCCCGTCGCAAGCAGCGGTTTCCAGCGTCTGTCCTGTCCCAGGAACCACCAGAGCGGGAGCATGAAAAGAAACAGGCCGACGGGGGTAAAACCGGGTACCGGCGCGTCCCAGCCGAAAAAGGAGCCTAACAAAATGTCTCGATACGCCAACGCCATCGAGTGCGCTATCGCCTGGGGCTGCGCTGGCACATTATAGATCCACGCCTTTGCCAGGAACCCGGTGGCAGAAGGACTGCCGGTCAACATCCAGTTGACGAGGGAGGGCAGCAGACCGGGCAGGATCGCTACGAAGAGAAGGAACAGTGGGCGCCAGCACGGTCGGTGGTGGCGCCACAGGTCGTGAAAGAGGGTGACACCGAAGATAATGCCGGTCAGGAGCAGACCTTCAGGACGGGTCAGTCCGGCGATACTCAGCCAGAGAGCTGCCCACGCTGGCCTATCGCTTACAAAGGCAAGCACTGCCGCCAGCGTCACGGTGGTGAAAAGGCCGGTCTCCATGCCGTTTAAGAAGCCCCACTGTACTGCGCCGGAGAGCGCTACCAGCAGCGCCGCCAACAGGGCCCACCTTCGCTTCTGGCTGCGCTGGTAGAGCAGCCTTTGCGTCAGTCGATAGGTCAGCCAGACGCTGGCGATAAACCACAACATGCCTATGGTGACGCTCACACCCACCAGCGACTCGCCCCTGGCGCCGACCTTGTAGAGAGCAGCCATCAACAGACCATACCCCAGGCTGGTCATGCCTGTGGTGGGCGGATCCTGGGCATTGTAGCGATAGAAGTGACCGTGGGCGATTTGCCGCGCGTACTGCAAGGTGATGTATGCGTCGTCCAACGGCGCGACGGGACGCCCCCTAACCGTCGCAAATACGATGTGAAGATAAGGCGCCGCCACAAGGATGCATAGAATCGTCAGTAGGACGGGGACATGTGAGGAATTTCGATGCATATTCATAAGCCCTCGCTCAGAAGGCACGCTATGACCGAACGCTTGGGTGCCCGCTCCTGCAGCCGGGCCGTCCGCGCAGCGATCACGGCGATCTCGGCCAGGGCAAAGAGCCCATTGAGCAAGATCAATCCCAGAATGATAACTATCTCCATGACTCCTCTTCACGTTGTGATTCTGTCTGTCAAACCCAGGTATTATACCACGACCAGGAGAGCGCCGGCCAACGCACAGCATGGGATCCAAGAAGGAATGACTGTATTGGGTGACTATCCACAGCTCACCGCAGAGCCCACAGAGAGCACAGAGAGAAAAAAACAACGCTCTTGTTAGGAACGTGGCAAGAGATGAAAAGTATGTCTATCACCAGCTAAATAAGGCTCGTAGGCCGGGCGCACAGCCTGGCACGAATCGGAGTGGCGTGCCGTTTCAACGCCGTTTCGCTGTGCTTGCTCCGGAGGCAACCTTTGAGCATTGGCCCCAGGACAAGTGTCCAAGGACTTCGTGGCTCACTACGAACATTTTAGAGCTGATTGATAAACTCGCGCAGTAGCGACGATTCTTTCTCTGCGTGCTCAGCGCTCTCTGTGGTGAAAAACCGCTGGACGCCGCGAACGACAGTAGACGTATGGGTACGCCCCCAGGACTGTATAGATTTCGCGCTCCCTCCCTTTTGACCTATAATCAGAAGAGAGAATAATACCATCGTTATGACCATTAGCGTTGCAGGAAATATCTATGAAAGCTTTACGTTCAGCATTGAAACCCTATCAAAAGCGGCTTTCTCCGATGCTCAAGCCCCTTCTCGTCGCACTTGGCTACCTGCCGACCTACGTCGCCCTGACCCGGCTGGCCCTCGTCTTTGCGACGCCCTTCGGCATCAGTCCCTGGTATCCGGCGGCCGGGTTGAACGTGGCGTTGCTCGTCGCCCTGGGCTGGCGCTACGCTCCCCTGGTTCTGTTGGGCACGTTGATCACCGATCTATGGCTGGCGGAGCCGGCGATTCCCCGGATGATCATTGCAGGGAGCGTGCTCTGGAAGATCGGCGTCTACACGCTGGCTGCGACGCTCCTGCGACAGGCGACAGCCGGGCCAACCAACCGGCGCCGCCTAAGCCGCCCCCGCGACGTGCTGTGGTTCACGGTAGTCACCCTGATCGCGCCCTTTTTCGCGGCGCTGGTGCCCCTGAGCCTCCTGATGACCTCGGGAACGCTCGCCCCGGCGGCCTTCAACGCCGCACTCGTGCAATTCTGGATTGGTGACGCCATCGGCGTGGTCGGCCTGGCCCCTTTCTTGCTCCTGCTGCTCTTTCCCGCAGTGAGGACGCTGAGCGAAGGGGTGCGGAATCGCCACTGTCCCGTCCCGGAGCTCACCCGCCGGGACGTCTCGACCTTCATCCTACAGCTGGGCGCCCTCGGGGGCGCGATCTGGTTCGCCTTCGGCTCAGCCTTTGCGGGACGCATCCACATGTATTACCTGCTCTTTTTACCTCTCGTTTGGATAGCCCTCGACCGTGGGCTCTCGAGCACAGCCGGGGGTGTCCTGGCGCTCAGCGTGGGCTGCATATCGGCAATCGGCTACTACAATTACCAACCCCACAGTACATACGAAATACAGATCCTCCTGTTGTTTACATCGATCTTTGGGCTGATACTCGGCGCAGTGGTCGACACGCAACAGCGGGTCGAGAAGCAGTTCCACACGGCGTATACCTTTCTGGAAATCGCCAACCGTCACACCCGCATCGAGGATTTCCTGCGGGATATCGTCCAGGAGGTCAAGTGTCTCACGGGCTGCCAGGCGGTGGGCATTCGGCTGCTGGACGAAGCGGGTAACATCCCCTACGAGGCCTACGAGGGATTCTGTCGGGCATTCTACGAATCGGAAAGCCCCCTTTCCATTGAAAGAGACCACTGCATGTGCATCGACGTGATCCGGGACGAGACGGAGGACTCGCTGCCCTTCTTCACGCCCGGCGGCTCTTTCTTTATGAACGGCACCACCCGCTTTCTCGCCACAGTCTCGGAGGAGGAGAAAGGGGCCACGCGCAACGTCTGCAACGCCTACGGTTTCGAATCCGTGGCTCTGGTGCCCATTCGCAACAACGATCAGGTTTTGGGCCTTATCCACGTGGCGGATCGCCGCGAAAACAGGGTGCCGCTGGACGTCGTCGAGGCGCTGGAGCAAGGGGCAGCCCAGCTGGGGGCCAACGTCCAACGTTTGAAGGTTCAGGGCTCGCTACGCCGTCGCAACCGCGAGCTGATCTTGCTCAATCGCGCCTCCCGGGTCTTCAACTCCACGTTACGGCTGGACGAGGTGCTGACCAAGATCCTGACCTACGTGCAGGAGCTGCTGGACGTGACCGCCTGCTCTATCTGGCTCCAGGATAACCAGACCGGTGAGTTGATCTGCCAGGAAGCCGTCACGCCGCATAACGGGGTCGTCCGAGGCTGGCGCCTCCCGGCAGGCGCGGGCCTCGCCGGCTGGGTGGCAGACCACCAGGAGAGCCTGATCGTCGCCGACGCCAGAACGGATCCCCGGCACGATCCAGGGGTGGACCAGGAGACCGGCCTGGAGATGCGCGCCATCATGACGACCCCCTTGCGGACTAAGGACGGCGTCATCGGCGTGGTGCAGGCGCTCGATCAGACCGCCGCCCGCTTCACGCCGGAGGACCTGAGGCTCCTGGAGACGCTGGCGGCGTCGGCGGCGCTGGCGATCGAGAACGCCTGGCTCTACGAAGACGCACAGCAAGAGATCCGGGAGCGAAAGCGGATCGTCTCGGCGCTGAGAGAGAGCGAGGGACGCTTCCGGCGGCTGGCGAACACCGCCCCGGTGATGATCTGGATGTCGGAGGCCTCCGGCGGCTGCACCTACTTCAACGATCGCTGGCTGGAGTTCCGGGGCCGGACGCTGGAGGAGGAGCAGGGCGACGGCTGGGTCGACGGCGTGCACCCCGACGATCTCACCCGCTGCTTGAGCACCTATCGGACCGCCGCGAAAGAGAGGGAGTCCTTCAGCATGGAGTATCGCCTCCAGCGCGCGGACGGGGCGTATCGCTGGATCTTCGACGCGGGCACCCCGCGCTTCACTTCAACCGGCGCGTTCCTGGGGATGATCGGCGCCTGCACGGACATCACCGAGCGCAAAGAGATGGAAGAGCGGCTGCGCGACTCCGAGGCGCTCCACCGCATCACCATGGAGAATATAATGGACCCGCTCTTCGTCACCGACGACGCGGGGCACTTCGTCTACATCTGCGCCAACGTTAAAAATCGCCTGGGTTACACCAAAGAAGAGATACGGGCGCGGGGCAATATCTCGACCCTGATAGACGACCAGCTGTTCGACGAGGAGCAGCTGGAGGCGCAGGGCGAACTCTCAAACATCGAGCGGGAGATCCCAACGAAGACAGGCGAGGTGCGGACGTTCCTCATCACCGTTAAGAGAGTCACAATCCGGGAGGGCACGCGCCTCTACACCTTCCACGACATCACGGAGCGCAAACGCGCCGAGGCCGCCCGGCGGCGGACGGAGCAACTCTTTGGAAGCACGTTCGAGGCCATACCGGACCCCGCGATTCTCTGGCAACACCAGCCCAACGGAGAGATGATTCTGGCCCGTTATAATCTGGCGGCGCGTCGGCTGTCTAAAGATAGGATAGAGAGTTTCCTGGGTATGGACGTCGCAGAGTTCTTCAACCAGAGTCCAGAAACCGCGACGAGGATCCAGAAGACCTTCGAGAGCGGTGAGACGCAGCGAGTGGAGACGAATTACATTCTGCGCACCACCGGCGAGCGCAAGTGGCTGGCGGCCGACTACGTCAAGGTCGACGCGGATTACGTGCTGAACATCATCCAGGACATCACCGAGCGCAAAAACTACGAGGCGCGCATCGAGCACGAGGGAGAGCGCGCCGCGGCGTTGCTGCGGGTCGCCTCCCGGCTCAACCGCTATCTCGACCGGGAGACGCTCCTGGAGGCCATCGGCGAGGAGAGCCGCCGCGCTCTCGCCGCAGAGAGCGCCTCGGTGCTGCTCTACGATCCCGACCGCGAACACTTCACCCTGGGCATGACCACCGGCTTGCCCGACGCCTATATCCCGGCCTATCGACCGATATCCCGGACCGTCTATTCTGAGTATGCCCGGGACGGCGTGATCATCATATCCGACGTCCAGCGCGCCTCCAACCCGGTCCGCCGGACGCTGCCCGAGCGCCACGATATTCGCACCATCGTGGGCGTCAGCATCGTGCACCAGGACGAGTTGCTGGGCGTGCTTAACGTCCATACGCTGGGCTCAACCCGGGCGTTCAACGACGACGAGATCGCGCTGTTGCAGGGCATCGCGGACCAGGCGGCGCAGGCGCTCGTCAACGTCCGGCTCTTCAACGAGGTGCGCGCCGGGCAGCGGCGCCTCGAGCAGCTCTCCAAACGGCTCGTGGAGGCCCAGGAGACGGAGCGCCGGCACATCGCGCGGGAGCTCCACGACGAGATCGGTCAGGCGCTGACCGTGCTGAAGATCAATCTGCAGGCCATCGGCGCCGAGACCGGGGAGGAGCCGGTGAGTCAACACCTTACGGACAGCCTGGAGACGGTGGAGCAGACGCTGCAGCAGGTCCGCAACCTCTCGCTCGATCTACGTCCCTCGCTGCTGGACGACCTGGGGCTGGCGCCGGCCCTGCGCTGGTTCGTCGACCGTCAGGCGCAGCAGGGCGCTTTTGACGCCCGCTTTACGGCTGAAATTTCGCGCGACCGCTTTCCTCCGGCGCTGGAGATCGCCTATTTCCGCATCGCGCAGGAGGCGCTGACCAACGTGATGCGGCACGCGGAGGCCGCGCACGTTCACGTCACGCTGCGGGAGGAGGGCCAGACGCTGACGCTGCTGATCCAGGACGATGGTCAGGGGTTCGACGTGGACCAGGCGCTGGACGAAGCGACCCACGGTGCCAGTCTGGGGCTCTCCAATATGCGCGAGCGCGCCACGCTCCTCGGGGGAACGCTGGAGATCGAGGCCGAAGCGAGCGTGGGCACCGCCATCCGCGTGGCGGTCCCGCTTACCCAGACGCCCGACGGCATAGCTGCCACAGGAGAGCAGAGATGAGCCCCATTCGCGTGCTCCTCGCCGACGATCACACGCTGGTGCGGGCCGGATTCCGCACCCTGCTGCAAAATCTACCCGGCGTCACCGTCGTCGCGGAGGCGGAAAACGGGCGCGAGGCCCTGGCGCTGATCGAGGAACACCGCCCCGACGTGGTACTGATGGACGTCGCCATGCCGCAGTTGAACGGCCTGGAGGCGACGGGGCGCGTCGTCGAGGCGCACCCCCAGATAAAGGTCGTCATTCTCTCCATGCACCCCAACGAGGAGTACGTGCTGCGCGCCCTGAAGATCGGCGCAGCGGGCTACCTGCTCAAGGACGCCGGCCCCACCGAGCTGGAGCTGGCCGTCCGCTCCGTGGCGCGCGGCGAGATCTACCTCAGCCCCGCCATCTCCCGGCAGGTGGTGCAGTACGTGCGCCGCGTCGGCAGCGAATTCGAGTCGCTGGACCGTCTGACGCCCCGGCAGCGGGAGGTCCTGCAACTCATCGCGGAAGGGCGCACCAACCGCGAGATCGCCCACCTCCTGGAGGTCAGCGTCAAGACGGTGGAGTCGCACCGCACCCACCTGATGAACCGCCTCGACATCCACGACGTCGCCGGGCTGGTGCGGTACGCCGTGCGCACCGGGCTGATCGACGTCGAGAGCGCCTAGGCAACGTTTTTGCCCCCTCAGGTCTTTTCCCCCCTGCATATGGAGTCTTTCCCCCATGTACAGCCCGGGCAGCGGCAGGTATGATGAAGACTGAGATGATAGTTTTCCGACGAGGTGCTAAGCGTCGAACGCCAACACCGTTTTGCACAAGGGAAAAGCAAAGTGGCGACACGCCGAATGCAAGCAGGGTACTTTCCGAATGCAAGCAGGTTGATTCACCTGAAAAAACTTATTCACCACAGAGAGCACAGAGAACGCAGAGAAAACAAGAGTATACGCAAATAAAATTAACCCAAGATGCTTATTTCGTGAATTTTCCTCAATAACTTTTTTAGCTAGCTATCACTTTGAAGCAAAAGTTCCTTTGTTACGAGATGAAGCTGTTGTATATGTCTCGAAAGCACGATATTCTACACAATTTCATGTATAGGCTCGTAGTTAGCGACGAAGCCCTTGGGCGGAGTCGCGACAGAGTCACGACAAAGTCGCGTCATAACGCCGTGGCTAACTACGAAATGATGTTTAGCAAAACTGGGGCACTTTCCAAGTGCAACCTGGTGACACGCGAGGCGCAACACGCCTGCATTCCGATTTCGCTACGTCAAGTAGGATTCACATCCCCCGGTCGGGGAGCCAAGCAATTTGAGCACACCTAGGAGATCCGTGATGAAGCCGATCCGGGTATTATTGGTCGACGACAACTCACACTTCCTGAGAACCGCGTCGCGCCTGCTGGCGAAGGATGCACGCCTCGTCATCGCCGGAGAAGTACAGTCCGGCCGTGAAGCGCTCGAAGTGGTGAAAGAAGAAGCGCCGGACCTGGTCCTGATGGACCTGGCAATGCCTGAAATTAACGGGCTGGACGTGACGCGCCGGATAAAACAGGACGCCAACGCGCCCTGCATCATCATCCTCACCTTCTACGACAACGCCGAATACCGGGACGCGGCCCGGCTCGCCGGCGCGGACGGCTTCGTCGCGAAGTCAGAGCTGGGGACCCACCTGGCCCCTCTGATTCAGGGGCTGTTTGGAGAAAACGGTGACGCCTGCGACAATCCAGTTTCTCAATCAGCAGCAAGCGAAGGAACCTAACGATGCACTCCCGTCATACGCCTCCTAAGCCTCCCGAGATGCCGTCCGTCCCGCCGGACGGCCTTGAGGCCGTCACCACCGATCTACTCCAGGCGCTGGTGGAACCGGCGTCGCTGGACGACATCGCCTACCTCGTCCTGCAGTACGCCAAACGGCTGACCGGCAGCGTCTTCGGCTACGTCGGCCACATCGACCCGGAGACAGGGTACCTCATCAGTACCACGATGACCCGCGATATCTGGGAAGACTGCGAGGTCCCTGAGAAAGATTACGTTTTTGAGACCTTCAGTGGCTTGTGGGGCTGGGTGCTGGAAAACAAGACGTCCTTGTTGACCAACGCGCCGCAGGAGCACCCCCACAGCTCCGGCGTGCCCCTGGGCCACGTGCCAATCCGACGTTTTCTCTCTGCGCCGGCCTGCATCGGCGACGAGCTCCTGGGGCAGATCGCGCTCGCCAATCCGGGGCGTGAGTACGGGGAGAGAGACCTGCACTTCATCGAGCGCCTGGCTCACGTCTACGCGCTGGCCGTCCAGCGGCAGCGGATGAAAGGCCGGCTGCAGGTCTCCGAAGAGAAGTACCGGCGCATCGTGGAGAACACCGACCACGTGATCTTCACGCTGGATGACGCCGGCACATTCACCTACGTGAACCAGGTAAGTGCGGACGTGACGGGCCGCTCCCCGAAAGAGCTGCTGGGACAGTCCCTCGTACAGCTCGTCCATCCTGACGATCGCGCGGCCCTGGAGCGGATTCTGGAGCATACCTTGACCGGCCACCCGCAGCCGGCGCAATTCCGCGTCATGCACAACGACGGGAGCCTCCGACACGTTCAGACAGTCACCCAGGCGCTGATGGAGGACGACGCGGTCAAAGAGATCACCGGTTTCATGATCGACGTCACCGCACAGCGCGCAGCGAGACGCGCACTGCGGGCGACCAATACGCGCCTGCGCAACATCCTGGAGAGCATCAGCGACGGTTTCTTTGCCCTCAACCACCAGCTGGTCGTCACCTACTTCAATGACGCCGCCGAACGGCTGTTGGATCGCAAACGCACCGACGTGTTGGGACGCGCTCTCTTCGAGGCGTTCCCCGAGGCCGCGGGCTCCATCTTCGAGGAGAAGTACCGCGAGGCGCTGGAAGAACGCAAGACGATCTTCTTTGAGACCCACTTCGGGATCCCCCCCTACGAGGACTGGTACGACGTGCGGGTCTATCCCTACGAGGACGGCATCTCCGTCTTCTTCCAGGTGACCACTGAGCGCCGCAGGGCCGAGAAGGCGCGCAAGATCAGCGAGGCGCGCTACCGGACACTGGCGGAGAACTTCCCCAACGGCGCCATCCTCCTCTACGACCCCGATCTGCACGTCATCCTCGCCGACGGCGCGCACCTGCCCGACCTGGAACTGAACGAGAGCCCCCTCGGGGAGCAGACGCTCTGGGAGAGCTTGCCGGCGGAGACGGGCAGCGTGCTGGTCCCCCTCTGTCGCGCGGCCCTGAACGGCCGACGGAACGTACGCGAGGTCACCTTCGGCGAGCGCGCGCACGAGGTCCGCACGTTGCCCGTAGAAGATGAGACGGGCGCCATCGTCGCCGGCCTGCTGGTGACCCAGGACATCACGGAGCGCAAACGCCGCGCGGAACGGATCGAGCACCTCAACGCGGTGCTGCGCGCCATCCGCAACGTCAATCAGCTGATCGTCAAGGAGCGGGATCGCCGGCGGCTGTTGCAGGGCGCCTGCGAAAGCCTGGTCGAGACGCGCGGCTATCACAGCGCCTCCATCGTCACGATCGCCGAGAACCCAGGGGTCGAGGCGGCGGTATCCGCGGGGCAGGATGACCCCTTCCTGCGTCTGACGGACTGGACCGGCGAGGGGCGCTGGCCCCGCTGTGCGCGACTGGCGCTGAAGACGGCGGACGTGATCGTCGTGGAGCCTCCCCTGGCGGCCTGTGCCAGCTGCGAACACGCCTGCCAGCCGCCGCCGGATCGGCGCGCGCTGATCCACCGCCTGAGCTACGGAGAGCGCACGTACGGCATCTTGAAGGTCTCCCTACTCCGACAGCTGGCGCACGACGAGGAGGAACTCGCCCTCTTTCGGGAGGTCGCCGACGACATCGCCTTCGCGCTCCACAGCCTGGAGCTCGAGGAGGAACGC
>CAZCPK010000054.1:0-13488 GCA_964500755.1 uncultured Anaerolineales bacterium | reverse complement strand
AGTCATGGCAGGAGATAACCAGGGCATGAAGAAATTGAGCGAGAACCCGGCGACCGCTTTTCGCTATTACGTCGAGCTGAAGAGCGTCATTGAGGGGGCGTTCACCGAGTGCAGCGGTCTCAACGTCGAGCGCGACGTCTACGAGTATAAAGAGGGCGGCGTCAATGACCACGTCCACGTCCTGCCGGGACGCGCCAAGTACGGCGGCAACATCATGCTCAAACGGGGCGTCACCTATTCCGACGCGCTCTGGACGTGGTTTCAGGAAGGACTGACCAAGGGGACGGCCACCTCGGTGCAGATGGCCGTGATTCTCATTGTGCGCTACGATCACGAGAGGAGTAAACGCGTCGCGCTACGGTGGAATGTGGAGAAAGCCTTCCCCGTCAAATGGAACGGTCCCAGTCTCAACACCGGCGGCAACGAGGTTGCCGTGGAAGCCATCGAGATCGCTCACCAGGGCTTGAAGATGGAGAAATTGGAATTTTAGCTCAGCGGATTAGGCAGATATTGTTATTGAGACGCTGGAAGAAGTATTATGGATAGTAGAGATCAGCACGGAGAAACGAATGTCCTGGCACGGCGGATTTTCCGACGCTGGCGTCCTACGCTGGCGGTCACCGGCGCCGTGTCGATGATGGAGCGCATTCAGCGCAGCGCAGCCCGCGTGGGCGTTATCCGCCCGCGCGTGGAGCGATTGCCCGTGGTGAATATGGCGCGACATGCGGCGCGACACCTGGCGCGCTTCCCGGAGACGTCACATTTCCGACCCCGGGCCATGCGGCTGCCGGAGACCTCTCCGCTGCCGCTGGTCGGTGCGCCCGCGGCGGAACCGGCGCCGGAGCGCGGCCCTGCTGCAGCCTTTGAGCCGGTGGACGCGGTTGATGAGGAACCCGAATGGCTGAAACGCTTGCCTTCGTTTGCGGAGGCTGCGTCACGCTTGAGCTTTCCCGACTCCGTCGACGTCAAGGTGCCGGAGCCCCCGCAGCAGGATCGAGGGGAAATCCCGCCGCCTGCTCCTACGGCCCCGGTCACCGAAGCGCCGTCCGAGCAACCCCCGCCCAACGTGACGCCGCAGCGCCCGGCTGCCGGGCAACCGTCACGGATCGCCCGCAAGCCGGAGGGGCCCGAGCCGACATCGCCGGACGGCCCTCGTCGGATGCGCGTGATGACCCAGGTGGAGGAGTTCGCGCCGGGACACCGACCGCCGCCCGTCTCGCTTGAGGATCTGCGCCGTGTGCGTGTCGGCGAGCCGCGGCGATGGGAACCTTCGGCTGAGGTGCAGCGCACGCCGGAGGAGACGGCCCCGGTAGAACCGGACGTACCCAAATCTGCTGAGCCTGAACCTTTCGAATCGGAACCGCCCGTGCCTGAGATGCCTGTCTCTGAAGACGAGGGGACGACGCCTGTTGCTCAGGAGGTGCCCCCTGCACTGCAACGGGCGTCTCTGGAATCTTCGGCGTCGACGCAGCCGGAGCCATCCCTTGAAGTGGAATCTGGAACACCCGAGGATCAGGCGCCTTCACCTGTCGACGCACCTCCGGGGCCGCTTCCCTCAGCGAAGGGGACGACGGGATTGGAGGTTCCTCATGAGGAATCTCGGATGCTCCAACGCAGACCGGTGGAGGACGCGGACGAGCCGCCCGCGTCACAAAGGACGGCGGATGCTGGGGAAGACGAAGGGCAGCGCCCCGCCGACAGGTCGTCATCGGTACCGCCGAGTGAAGACGCGAAGCCACAGGCTACGGTGCAGCGTGCTTCTGCGGTGGAGGCAGATAGTCCACCCGCGCCACGGGCGCCATCCGCAGCCGGTGACGTCGAGGCGCCTGCTCAGGCGCCTGCACCCGCCGCGAGCACCGTCTCTGCTCCTGACGACGAGGTGGTACCGTCTTCGGAGGAACCGCTCGCAATTCAGCGCGCCTCAATGGAACCACGCGAATCTACACCGCTGCAGGACGCGGGCGAGTCGCCCATGCCCCAGGCGGATGTGGAATCGGGACAGGGGAGGAGCTCCGTGCAGCGCGCCCCGGCGGTGGATGAGGGCGAGTTGCCTGCCCCACCAGAGGAGCCGTCTGTCGCCCGCGACGTCGAGGCGTCTGAGCAGGCGCCTGCACCCGCCGCGAGCACCGTCTCTACTCCTGACGACGAGGCGATATTATCTTCGGAGGAATCGCCGGCGGTGCAACGCGCCCCGACGGAAGCGCGCGCAGCTGCGCCGCCGGAGGAGGATGGGGAAGCGACGCCGTCCGTGCAGCGCGCGCCGGCGGTGGATGCGGGGGAGCCCTTGGGCGTCGCCGAGGAAGGGGATGCGGAGCGCGAGGCAGGGTCGCCGCGCGTTTCCGATTCGCGGGGCTCGCCCTCGGCTGCGCGTCCGGCTCCCGGCGACGAGGCGATATTATCTTCGGAGGAATCGCCGGCGGTGCAACGCGCCCCGACGGAAGCGCGCGCAGCTGCGCCGCCGGAGGAGGATGGGGAAGCGACGCCGTCCGTGCAGCGCGCGCCGGCGGTGGATGCGGGGGAGCCCTTGGGCGTCGCCGAGGAAGGGGACGCGGAGCGCGAGGTGAGTGAGCCGCCTGTGCCCCAGGAGGATGTGCGAGCGGAGCCGTCGGTCCCCCGAGACGGCGAGGCGCCAGAGCAGACCTCGCCGCCCGCCGTACAGGCGGCTACCCCTGAGGATGAGGTGCTTCCTTCTGTCTCGTCGGGAAAGCCGCCGGCGGTGCGACGTGCCCCGAGGGAACCACGCGCAGCTGCGCCGTCGGAGGAGGATGGGGGAGCGGGGCGGGCGGCGCCGTCCGTGCAGCGCGCGCCGGCGGTGGATGCGGGAGAGCCCTTGGGGCACGTCGCCGAGGAGGAGGACGTGGAGCGCGAGGCGGGGTCGCCGCGCGTTTCCGATTCGCGGGGCTCGCCGGCGGCTGCGCGTCCGGCTCCCGGCGACGAGACGCTGCCGCCTTCGGTGGAACTGCCGACGGTGCAACGCGCCCCGGCGGAACCACGCGCAGCTGCGCCGCCGGAGGAGGACGTGGAGCGCGAGGTGCGGGCGTCGCGCGTTTCCGATTTGCCGCGCTCGCCGGCGGCTGCGCGTCCGGCTCCCGGTGCAGAGACGCTGTCGTCCGCGGAGGAACCGCCGGCGGTGCAACGCGCCCCGAAGGAACCACGCGCAGCTGCGCCGCCGGAGGACGCGGGGGAACTGCCCGCGCCAGAGGGCTTGGTAGATACGCGGTTGGTGCGACGGTTGACGGCGCGGGCAGCGGTTGCGATACAACGCACGCCGCTGCCCGGGCGCGGAGACGAGGGAGAAGATTCACCGACTCCGCCGCAGCCGGAAGGTCTTCCCGGTGTGAAGCCGGAGCCGGTGTTTACCTCGCAGCCTTCGGAGGCGCAGCGCCCCACGCCGCCGAGGACGACGGCGTCCGCCCCGTCGAGCGTTGTCAGGTCACCCGGGCGGCGTCTTGACAGGAGTTCGCTTGCGGGCCAAGGGGAAGTGCGGACGCGCGCGCCGGTCCGCGTCGATCTTCCCCTGGCGCCGCGCCGGGCGGTGGTGCAGCGTGCGCCGTTGCGCTCTGAGATGGAGGTCGGAAAATCGTCAAGGGAAATGTCTCTGTCGGAGGAACCGACGACAGCGCAACTGCCCCCGATGCCGGTGCCGTCGATGCCGGTGGCGGTGCAGCGTGCGCGGCCGGAGGCGCCGGTGAAGGAGAGACGCACGTCGGAAGTGACTACCGAACGGGTGTCGGAGGAGCCGCTTGCGCTGTTGGACGACGGTGATTTGGCGCAGCTGGCTCGGGAGGTTTTGCCCATCGTGCGGCGTCTGCTGTGGATGGAGTTGGAGCGGCGCGCGTTGCCGGATCTGGAGTGGTAAGGAGGAAGGATGCCCGAGAATGCGACGGTGAAGAAGGCTCAGATTGTGGTGGTGGACGAGAACGGCAACGCGGACTCAAGTAAGTCCATCACGTGTATGTACAATCCGGAGACGCTGCAGTTCAGCCGGTCGGCGTCGTGGGACCAGCGGGAGATCCCGCAGGAGAGCCACGCCGAACACAGTTATAAGGGCGGCGGCGGCGCGTCATTGAGCGTCAAGTTGCTCTTCGACACGACGCGCGATATGCAGGAGCACGGGCTGAACGTGACCGCGGGCAACGACGTCCGGCAGTACACGGATTTTCTCTTCTCGTTGCTGGAGGTAGACTCGGAGACCAACCATCCGCCCTATTGCCGCTTCGAGTGGGGCGGGAAGTTTTTCTTCGTCAAGGGCTACGTCAAGAGTGTGAGCGCCAATTACACGCTCTTCCTGCCGGACGGTACGCCAATCCGGGCCGAGGTCGACGTGAGTTTCGAGGAGACCGACAGCGAGGAGTCGCTGGACAACCGGGGCCAGAATCCCACCACGCGGACGGAGGCGCGCAAGACGTGGGTGGTGCGGGAGGGTGAGCGCCTGGACTGGATCGCCTATCAGGAGTACGGGAATCCGGCCCGTTGGCGACACATCGCCGCGGTCAATGGGATCAGCGACCCGCTGAGTTTGCGACCGGGCCAGGTGTTGAAGTTGACGCCGTGGGAAGGATAAAGACCGATGGTTATGCCGGTTGACTATATCAACATCGCCGATTTCACCATCAAGGTAGACGGGAAAGCGTTGGATGACGCGTTGCAGCGGAACCTCACCGAGATTGTGGTGGACAGTAATTTGCAGCTTCCGGATATGGTCACGTTGCAGTTCTACAGCGTGGATGCCACAGAGGTGGACGCGGCGACCTTCGACGTGGGCAAGTCCATCGAGGTGACGGTGACGGATACCAACGCTTCCGGCGAGCCGACGGTCACGTTGTTCAAAGGGGAGATTACGGCGCTGGAGCCTGTCTTTATGGAGGATGGATACGTGCAGGTGGTGGTGCGTGGCTACGACAAATCGCATCGCCTGCATCGGGGCAAGAAGACGCAGACCTTTGCCAATAAGAAGGTGAGTGACGTTGTCAGTCAAATCGCCGGGGATGCCGGGCTGCAGGCGGACGTGGATACTACCAAGGTCACCCATCCGCACATCTGGCAGAATAGTCAGACGGATATGGAATTCCTGCGAGGACGTGCGCAGCGCTTGAACTACTTTCTCTATGCGGACGATCAGAAGCTTTATTTCAAGAAGACGCCGCCCAGCAGCGGGGCTGCCGTCGAGGTGACGTGGGGACGGGATCTGCGCAACTTCCGCCCCCGGGTTTCGGCGGCGCATCAGGTCAATGAGGTCGTCGTCCGTAGCTGGGATCCGAAGAAGAAGGAAGCGGTGGAGGGGAAGGCGACGAGCCCCACCAGCACGCAGAATCAGGGCGGGATCAGTGACGGCGGCGGTTCCGTCGCGAAAAAGGCGTTTAGCGCTGCCGAAACCATGGTGGTCGGTTATCCGGAGATCACGACTGACGAGGCCGCGGAGATCGCTCAGGGGCTCCTGGACCGGCTCCACGACCGCTTTGTCCAGGCCGAGGGTGTCTGCGTGGGCAATCCCAACGTCAAGGCCGGAGCGGTGGTCGATATCAAGGGCGTGGGCACACGGTTCAGCGGCAGTTACGTGGTGACGCAGGCGACCCACACCTTCAGTACAGAGGGGAATTACGAGACGACGTTCCACGTGCGGGGACGACAGGGGGATCTGTGGACGCACGTGCTGCAGGGTGACGGGCGGCAGCAAGCCGAGCGCGGGCTGATCAACGGCGTGGTGCCCGCTGTGGTGACCAACAATAATGATGAGGAAGAGAAAGCCGGGCGCGTCAAGGTGAAATTTCCCTGGCTCAACGACGAGGTGGAGACGGATTGGATCCGCTTTGCTGCGCCGGGAGCGGGCAAGACGCGGGGCTTCTACAGTATCCCGGAGGTCGACGACGAGGTACTGGTGGCTTTCGAGCACGGCGACATCAACCGCCCCTACGTGGTCGGCGCGCTGTGGAACGGTAAGGACGCGCCGCCCAAGGCGACGAACGAGGTCGTCAAGGACGGCAAGGTCAACGAGCGGATCTGGCAGTCGCGCAGCGGACACGTTATCCTGATGAGCGATGAGCAGGGCAAGGAGCAGATCGTCATCCGCGACAAGAGCGGCAAGAATGAGATCATCATCGATTCGAAGGAAAATGCCATCACGGTGAACGTGGACGGCGACTACGCGGTGAATAACGGCGGCGATTATACTCTGACCAGCAAAGGCAAGACGACGACGGACAGCAAGGGAGACGTCACTATCAAGAGCGGCAGCGCCAACATCACCGTCCAAGGCTCAAAGGTCACCATCGAGGGTCAGAGCGCTGTCGCCGTCGAGGCGGCTAAGCTGGACCTCAAAGCCACTGGGCAGTTAAATTTGCAGGGCACGCAAGTCTCCATCAAGGGGTCAGCGATGGTGCAGATCCAGGGTTCGATGGTGAAGATTAATTAGGGAGTAGGGGAGTAAGGAGTAGGTCTGTTGTTTTGATGTTCTACTCAGTTTTCATTCGTCATTTCTCATTGAACGGGAGGCTGTATGTTTCCAGCAGCACGTCTCGGTGATCTGACCGCGACCGGCGACGCCATCACGGGGCCGGGCGTACCTAACGTTTTGATCGGCGGAGTCCCCGCGTCCGTGGTGGGTGATATGGTTTCCGGCAACGCCTGTGTTGGTGCTATCACACAGGGCAGCGCTACTGTGCTCATCAGTGGACGACCGGCGGCGCGCGTGACCAGTGTCGTTAGCGGGGCTAACCCTTACTCAGGTGTGCCGGTCAGCACCACGGTAGCGAAGGGGCAGCCCGACGTCCTGATTGGGGGGTAACTGGATGCTGGATGCTAGATGCCGGATGTTTTGTCGCTTTATTGTCTTACCCATTTGTCATTGAACTGGAGTGTATTGTGCCTGACGATAAGAATCTGCGCAATCGTGAATTTTTGGGTCAGGGTCTGGCGTTTCCGCTGCAGGTCAATCAGCGCGGGGAGATCGCGCTGGCCCGAGGTAATACGGACATCGAGCAGTCGATCCGCATTATCCTGGAGACCTCGCCCGGCGAGCGGGTGATGCGTCCGGAGTTCGGTTGTCGCGCCAAGGAGTTGCTCTTCGCACCCCGCGACGCCTCGACGCAGGGCTTGATGGCCTACCACGTGCGGCGGGCGCTGCGCCGGTGGGAACCGCGCATCGACGTGCTCGACGTGGACGTCTCCATCGACCCGGCTCGCGACGGCGTGCTCCTGGTGGAGGTCGCCTACGAGGTCAAGGCGACCCACGACGAGCGCAGTATTGTCTATCCTTTCTATCTGATGGGAGAAGAGGAGTAACGGTATGCCCTTACCCGAACCACGGCTGGATGATCTGCGCTTTCAGCGGGATCTCGTCGACGAAGCACGGCGGCGCATCATCCGCTACTGTCCCGAATGGACCGACTACAACCTCAGTGATCCGGGCATTACGCTGATCGAGCTCTTCGCCTGGATGACGGAACTGCTCACCTACCGGCTCAACCGTGTTCCTGAGAAGAATCACATCAAGTTCCTGGAGCTGCTCGGTGTGCAGCTGCAGCCGCCCAGCAGCGCCCGGACCGAGCTGACCTTCTGGCTCTCGACACCTTTTCCCATCACCCCGGAGAGCACGTCAGTGGCAGTGGTGCCGCAGGGCACCGAGGTCGCCACACAACAGCTGGACGATGACGAGGAGGAGATCATCTTTACCACTGATGCGCGATTGGTCCTCGCCCCGCCGCGCCTGACCCAGTTGCGGCGTGAGGGAGAGGTCCATCGCAACTATCTCTCCCGGCTGGGAATCGAGACCTTCTACGCCTTCCAGCGCGCTCCGGAGGTCGACGACACCTTCTACATCGGCTTCGACGCGGAGCAGCCGCTGAGCGGCCAACTTCTGCGCTTGACCTTCGAGTGCGAACAGACGCAGGCCGTCGGTATCCGCCGTGAGGACCCGCCGTTGGTCTGGGAGGCGTCGCTGGGGGAGGGACGCTGGGCCGAAGTCCAGCCGAGTAGCCGGGCGGGTGAAGAGGACACCACCGGCGGCCTTAACAATCCCACCGGTTCGCTCACGCTCTATCTACCGCTGGAGATGGCGCCGGACACGGTGCAGGGCCGCAGGGCGCACTGGGTGCGGTGCCGCTTCGAGCCTCGCCGGCCGGAGCAGGGAACGTACACGCAGTCGCCCCGCATCGGGGGCCTGGAGGCGCACACACTGGGCCGTACCGTCCGCGCGACCCACGCCGTCGTCCAGGAGGACGAGCGTCTGGGCGTCAGCGACGGCGAGCCGGGGCAGATCTATCACCTGACGCACACGCCGGTGCTGACGCCGGAGCCGGGCGAGACCGTGGAGGTCGAGGAGCTGCGCTCCGGTGAGGTGGTCTTCGTGCCGTGGACGCGCGTGGAGGATTTCGCGGCGTCGACGCGCTACGATCGCCACTTTACCCTGGACGAGGCCACCGGTGAGATTGCCTTTGGTCCCAGCGTCCGCCAGGCCGACGGCACCGTCCGCCAGTATGGACGGGTACCAGAGGCTGGGCGTGCGATTCGTTTCACCCGTTATCGGAACGGCGGTGGCGCGCGGGGAAACGTGCCCGCCGGGAGTTTACACATTTTGCGCACGTCGCCCGCCTATATCGCTCACGTCACCAATCTGCGCCGCGCCGAGGGTGGGCGGGACCAGGAGAGTCTGGAGGAGGCGAAGTTGCGCGCGCGGCGGGAGTTGCGCGCGCAGCAGCGGGCCGTCACCGCCGAGGACTTTGAGAACCTGGCGCGGCGGGCGACGCGGGCGGTGGCGCGGGTCAAATGTCGGGCGCCCGGTGCCGTGGGGAGCGCGCTGCCCCCCGGGATGATCGAGCTGCTGGTGATACCGGCGGCTTTCGAGGCCGTCCGCGTCGGGGATCTGGCCCGGCTGGTCATCGAGGCGCCGCTGCGCGAGGAACTCATCGCCTACCTGGACCGCTACCGGCTGTTGACGACGACGCTACGCGTCCGTGCGCCGCGTTATCTGGGCGTCGCCGTGCACGTGGAACTAGTACCCGGTGAGTACAGTCATCCGGAGACGGTGCGGGCCCGGGTCCTGGAGCGTCTCAACCGCTTCATCGCGCCGCTGGCGCTGGGTGAGGAGGAGCCGTTCTCTGAAATGACAGGCCACTCCTGGCAAGGCTGGCCTTTCGGACGCGCTCTCTACGTCTCCGAGCTCTTCTCGCTGATCCAGCAGGTGCCCGGCGTCGAGCACGTGCTCGACGTGCAGCTCGCCTCCCGCCCCGTCGACCCGCTGGAGGAGACGCCCCAGGGCAGCGAGCCCGTGGAGGAGGGGGAGGACGCCAGCGTAGCGCCGCCGGCGCCGCTGGAAGGACGGCGGTTGACGGTCCCCGACGACACGGTACTCTGCTCGCTGACGCACACGGTGGAGGTGGTGGAGCTATGACGGCGTCCACGCTGCAGCTCGACCACGTCGTCGATGCTTACCGCCGCTATCCGGGCGAGCCGCTGACCTTGCACACGCGCGTCATCGCGCCGGCGAGAGCATCGACATATACGCTGCGCGTGACGTTGCCCGAGGGCCTGTCGTTGGAACGAACGGCGGCGCCCGCCGAGGCGGCGGATGGTCCGCGCGTCGTCACCTGGCCCGCGGGCGGGCAGACGGTGACCTGGCTCGCCGTGGCGGCGACGGGTGCTGCGCAGACCTTCGCGCTGCACACAACGGTCGACCGAGAATCCGCCGAGCGAGCCGACCCGTTGGTCAGTCGCGCTTTCCTGGAATTGGAGGAGGACGACT
Source organism: uncultured Anaerolineales bacterium (assembly GCA_964500755.1). Lineage (GTDB taxonomy): Bacteria > Chloroflexota > Anaerolineae > B4-G1 > SLSP01 > G713. The sequence continues at coordinate 3,749 of CAZCPK010000054.1, read as the reverse complement.
CTGCGCGCGTAACGGAGACGGTGGCAGTCGTCGTCTCGTCACAGAGCCGTTATCTGCACCACCTGCCGGCGCTCTACGAGCGTGACGAGCTGCTGGGGCGTTTCCTGATGCTCTTTGAGAGTTTCTGGGACCCCATTGAAGGGCGGATCGATCAATTACCTTACTATTTTGATCCGCGCACGGCGCCGCCCGATCTGCTGCCGTGGCTGGCTGCGTGGCTTGATCTGGTGCTGGACGAGCGCTGGCCCGAGACCAAACGTCGCCGTCTGATTCAGTCGGCCGTGCACCTCTACCGGCGGCGGGGCACACGTGACGGTCTGGCGGACTACCTGGAGATCTACACCGGCGTCCGTCCGCAGATCGTGGAACATCGTGCGGAGAACTTCGTGTTGGGGACCACGGCGCGCCTGGGGCAGGGGATTGCGTTGGGACAGCGGAACGCGCCACACACCTTCACGGTGAAGTTGGAGCTGCCGACGCTGCCGCAAGTGAAGGCCGAGGCCCGTAAGCACATGATCGAGCGGATTATCGAGACGGAGAAGCCGGCGCACGCGGCGTATCTGTTGGATTTGAGTTGAAATTTGCAGGTTGCAAGTTGGCTCTGCTGAAAAAAGCCTTTTCAGCAGAGATAAGAGCACTACATAAACCCTATATTTTTCTTTGGCTGTACTTTTTTCAGTGCAGCCCAAGTTGGGAGAGTTTATGAGCGATAAGAAGAAAGTGCTGGAGAGGGTGCCGAAGCGGCGGCTCCATCCCACGGATGGGTTGGCGGTGACGGCCAAGGTCTGGGCAAAGGCGCATGGGTATCACCGTCGGCGCTTGCACGCGCACCAGGTGCTGGCCCACGCGCCCGGCGTGCTGGTGGGGCTGGAGGTCATCGCCAGCGATCCGCCCGACAGCACGGTCTACATCTTGCCGGGCGTGGCGTTGGCCCCCACGGGTGAGTTCATTATCGTTGAGGAGCCGGTGGCCTACGATCTGGGCACCGCCGATGGCCCCTTGACGCTCTGGCTGACTTATGCCGAGGGACAGCCGCACACCGAGAGTGACCCGGAGGCGGGTGAGGTCGCCTACGTGTCCGCGCACTTCGGCTTGGAAGCTCAGTCGAGCCGTGTCCTCGTGGAGGGCGTGGAGTTGGCCCGCGTGCACCGCACCGCTGTGGACGCGTCCCTGACCGACGCGGAGGACGCGACGTTCCCCGCGCCCAACGAAATCGACTTGCGCTTTCGTCGCGAGCCGCGGCCTCCGGCCCCTCCGGCATGGCTTGCCGTCAGCTGCTGGGGCGAGGACGATGCTCTCGCGTCGCACGTCGCGGGCGCGCGGGCGTTGGGTCAAGCCCTGCGACACGCCGGGCAGACGCCGCTCTGGGTCGACGTGGACGTGTCTTTGGGCGAGATCCCGGCGGGCTACAGCGCGCTCTACCTGGTGGTGGGGACGATGGAGGTGGAGACGGCGGCGCTCAACGCACTCTATGACTATCTGCAGGACGGCGGTCTGGTCTTCATCGAGATCGGCGTCGCGGACGGGGACGGAACGCTGGAAGCGGCGGTCTTTGATAAGCTCGGCTCGCTGGGCGTCACGCTGGCGCCGGTGTCGGGCGATCACGCCTTGCTGACGAAGCCGCATCGCTTTGCGGCGGTGCCCGGCGCACCGAAGGACGCGGAGCAGCCGGCGTTGATGTTGGGCGACGGCGTCGTCTTCAGCCGGGCCGGGTTGGGCGCTGCGTGGGAGGGACACCGTGACGGCACGCCGCTGGTCCGGGCCGAGATTCGCGCCGCTCACGAGTGGGGCGAGAATTTGGTTCACTATGCGCGGGCTAGAAAAAAAACAGATGAAAGATGAGAAATGACAAGTGACAGATGGCAGATAAAAAAGTGCGTGAAGAGCGGTATCTTGAAATAATTGATCGGGATGGGTGGCGGAAGGAGTTTCCGCTACCGGGACGTATCGCGCACGTGGGCAGCGCGACCGGCAACACCATCGTGTTGGAAGCGAGCCGGGGTGAGGGGGTCGCTCCACGGCATCTCCAGTTTATCTTTTTGGAAGAGGGAGGGTGTCGCCTGGTTAATCTGGGCGACACGGAGGTGGAGCTGGAGCGAGACGCGGAGAGCGCCGCGCTGCCGCCTCATCTCACCCACAAAATCGTGGATGGGCAGCGCCTGCGGGTCGGGGACTTCACCCTCGTCGTCCATCTGGGAGCGGAGGAGGAAGGCGCGGTGCCGCGTCCGGGTCCTGTTACCTCCAGAAGTATCGGGTTACGCATCGCGCTGCCGGAGACCCGGTTGAATCCCACGCGGCCCATTGAGGGCGCGGTCATCGTCCGGAACGCGGGCGAGCAACCCGGCGTCCAGTTCCATCTGACGTTGGAGGGGCTACCCGCGGACTGTTATGAGCTGGGGCCGGCGCCGTTGCTCTTTCCCAACGCCGAGAAGTCCGTCGTGCTCCGTCTGATGCATCCCCGTGGCCCCTCTCTGCCCGCCGGGGAGCATCGCTTCACCGTGTTTGCCTCGGCGCCCACAGCTTATCCCGACGAGCGAGCGCAGGTCACACAGCGGATTGAGGTGGCGCCGCTCTACGCGCATACGTTGGAGTTGAAGCGGGTGTCCTATGACTGATTGCCGTAAACTACCGTCCGTCGTCCCCTACACACTGTCACTGTTGCCTCTCCTGACCGGTTGTGGGGCGGAATCTTCCGCGGGCCGTTGGCAGCTCTGGGCGTGGATTGTGGTCCTGGCAGTTCTCGCCGGCGTGACCCTCTTGCTCGTCCTCGCTATCGTGACGTGGCAGAAGCGCATGGGTCAGGTCCGTTATCGTCTGGAGTTGCACAACGCAGGCAACGTCGCCAGCCGCTACGGGCTGCAGGTTGAAGCGCCGGAGGGCGGGCTGGAGTTCCGTTTCATGTTGCACGGGGAGGCGTTGATCGGGGGAGCGGTTACCGGTGGGGAGGACGCTGGGACTCCCGAGACGCGCAGGGAGTCGGCGTCCAGGGGGGGGAGGAAGACCAAGCGTCGAGGCTTGCTGAACCTCGCCAGCACGGTTTCTGGGCTGCTTATCAGCTTGGGGAATCTTTTACCTTACGACGTGGGGGTCCATCTCATTCGTATCGGCAGCAAGATGCGGCGGGGACAGGGCACCGCCGAGCGCATGGGCCGCGTCTCCGGTCAGATGTCGCGTCAGGTGGGAGAGGTCGGTGGGACTCACGGCGCCGCCGGTGGCAGGGAGCGCGCGTCGCCATCGGAGCCGGCTCCGCCACCGACGTCGAGCTGGCTCAAGACCCCCTCGGTCGCGCCGGGCGAGACGCTGGCGCTGGAGCTCCTGGTCAGCCCGGAGAATCCCTATCGCGCCCAGCGTCGCACCTGCGTGTTGCGTTCTCGTCCCCTGGGGCAGGACGCCGTGGAGCACGGGGAAACCGCGCCCCACGCCGTGCGGCACGAGGTCGAGCTTTCGGGGTTGACGCCGTTTCAGGCCTATGGACCGTTTTTATTGTTGCTCATGGGCGTGATCGTCGTGCTGGTGCTGGCGTTGCAGTTGATGGGGGCGTGAGACTGGAAGCTGGATACTCGATACTGGATACTGGATACTGGATACTGGATACTGGATACTGGATACTGGATACTGGATGCTGGAAGCTGGAGACGGGACAGAGTACGACATCCAGCATCGAGCATCCAGCATCGAGTATCGAGCATCCAGCATCGAGCATCCAGCATCGAGCATCCAGCATCGAGCATCCAGCATCGAGCATCCAG
>CAZCPK010000053.1:0-13499 GCA_964500755.1 uncultured Anaerolineales bacterium | reverse complement strand
GCCTACATCTGCGGCGAGGAGACCGCCCTGCTGGAGAGTCTGGAGGGCAAGCGCGGCACCCCGCGCATCCGTCCGCCCTATCCCACCGTGGCCGGTTATCAGGATCAGCCGACGGTGGTCAACAACGTCGAGACGCTGGCGAACGTACCGCCCATCATCTACAACGGCGCCGAATGGTTCCGTTCCATCGGGACCGAGAAGTGTCCCGGCACCAAGGTCTACACCATGCTGGGCGACGTCAACGTCACGGGCCTGATTGAGGTGCCCATGGGCGTCACGCTGCGCGAGGTGATCGACATCTACGGCGGCGGCGTCAAGGGCGGTCAAGCCTTCAAGTGCGCCCAGACCGGCGGCGCCTCGGGTAGCATCATCCCGCCCGAGCTGCTGGACACGCCCATGGACTTCCCCAGCATGCGCGACGCCGGGGCAGCCCTGGGCAGCGGCGCGCTGCTCGTCTGCGGTGAAGAGACATGCATCGTGGATCTCGCCTACGTCCTGGAGCGCTTCTTCGTGATGGAGTCCTGCGGCAAGTGCACACCCTGCCGCGTGGGCACGTCACAGATGTTAGAATCATTGGAGCGGTTGCGCCGCGGATATGGGACCCAGGTGGACCTGGATCGGCTGGAGCAAGCCGCGACGTATGCGGCAGCGGCATCGTTCTGTGGTCTGGGACAGGCCGCGCCGGTGCCGATTATCACCGGCCTCCGTTATTTCCGTGAGGAGTTTGAGGCCCATGCCCAGGGCGAATGCCCCACGGGCGTTTGCCCCATGGATCGGGCAAAAGTTTGACTGTAGGAATGAAAGAAGGAATGATATCAAGGAGGCAAGAAAGCCGATGAGTGAAATACACCTTACCATCGACGGTCAACCTGTCGTCGCCGAAAGCGACATGACCATCCTGGAAGCAGCCAAGGCCGCGGGCGTCGACATCCCCGTGCTCTGTCATCATCCGTCTCTGACCAACTGGGGCGCCTGCCGCATGTGTCTGGTCGAGGTGGAGGGTATGCGGGGGCTGCAGACGGCCTGCACGTGCCCCGTGTCCGAAGGGATGGAGGTCTCGACCGAGAACGAGAATATCGCGAATATCCGTCGCTTTGTGCTGGAGCTGCTCTTCTCCGAGCGCAACCACTACTGTATGTACTGTCAGATGAGCGGTGATTGTGAGCTCCAGGATCAGGCGTATCGCTACGAACTGGACCACTGGACCTACCCACGACCCTACGAGAAGCTCGAGGTCGACGCTTCGCGCCGCTACTTCATCATGGATCACAACCGCTGCATCCTCTGCACCCGCTGTGTGCGCGCCTGCGACGAGATCGCCGCCAACCACACCCTCAGCCTGAAGAACCGGGGTGCCGACAGCATGATCATCGCCGACCTGGACGTGCCCTTCGGTGAGTCGTCCTGCATCGAGTGCGGCACCTGTCTGCAGGTCTGCCCCACCGGCGCGCTGATCGACGCCCGCAGCGCCTACGGCGGACGTGAGAAGGACGTCACCCACACCACCACCACCTGCATGCAATGCAGCGTCGGCTGCACCCTGGACGTGGTCACCCGCTACGAACGTCTGTTGCGCGTGGACGGCATCTTTGGCTCCGAGCCGAACGACGGCCTGCTCTGCGTCAAGGGCCGCTTTGAGCCCATCTACGACGAGGAGCGCACGCGCGTGCGCACCCCGCTGGTCCGCAAGGGCGACAAGCTGGTTGAAAGCAACTGGGAAGACACTCTGGCCCTGGTCGCCGAGAAATTGAGCACGGGTCAGGCCCTGGGTCTGGCTGCCTCGGCCACCAGCAACGAAGCGCTGGACACCTTCGCGGCCCTCTTCACCAAAATCGAGGGCCAGGCGGGTCGTCTGGAGCCCGTGGCGCCCGAATTGGGCTACGGGGAGCCTGCCGACATCGCCGACGTCCCCGAAGCCGACTTCATCGTCGTCGCCGGCGCCGACCCGCTGGAGACCCACAAGGTCGTGGGGTACTTCGTGAAGCGGGCGGCGGACAACGGCGCGACCGTGGCGTTGCTGGGCGCGGACAGCGAACTCCGTCCCTACGCCGACTACAACGTCGACTACGCCGACGCCGGTGACGCGGTCACCGCGGCGCTGGACGCCGAAAAGCCCATGGTCATCTACGGGGCCGGGCTCACCGAGGCCGGTATCGAGGCGCTCAAGCCGTTGGCCGACACCGCCGGTTTCCTGGCGCTGGAACCCGCCCGCAACGGAAAAGGTGCGACGGCGGCCGGTCTGGCCCCGCTCGCCCTGGAAGACGCGGATGTGGTATACTTGTTGATGGGAGAAGCAGCTCCCGCCGACGATCTGCTGGCGCAGCTGAACGGCGCCTTCACCGTGGTGCAGGCGAGTTATCACTCGCCGCTGGTGGACCGCGCCGACGTCGTCCTACCGACGCCCATCTGGGCCGAGCGCACCGGGCACATGACCAACCTCGAGGGGAAGGTCCTGCCGCTGGTCGCCGTCCTGGAGATGCCCGGTGAGGTTCGTGACGACGCTGACGTGCTGGTTGATCTCGTCGAAAAGCTATAGTACGCTAAAAGACGTCGTGCGGTGGGCGATCTGGCGCGCCGCACGACGCTTGACACAAGGAGTTAGAGAAGAATATGGGAAAGATTACAGTAGCCTCACAATGGCTGGAAGCCTGTGCGGGCTGTCACATGTCCTTTCTGGACATCGACGAGCGAATTGTAGAGTTGCTCAAGCACGTCGAACTCTCCTCTACCCCCATCACGGATCTGAAACATCCCCCCGAGGAGGGGGTGGACGTCGGCATTCTGACCGGCGCCATCGGCAACGAGGCCGAAAAGGAAGAAGCCGAGATGATGCGCGAACGTTGCAAGATCCTGATCGCCATGGGGGACTGCGCCGTCTTCGGCGGCATCTGCACCATGCGCAACTTCTTCGACACGCAGGAGGTCCTCGAGCGGGGCTACGTGGGGACCGAAAGCACCGTCGACGGGGAAGTGCCGGTGCACGAGGACCTGACCCCCTTGACGGACAAGGTCTCGGGCGTCGGCGATGTCGTCCCGGTCGATATCTACCTGCCAGGCTGCCCGCCCAGCGCCGATGCCATCTGGTACGTTTTGAGTGAATTGTTGGAAGGCCGTATGCCCAAGTTGGAGGGCAAGGTCTTGAAATACGGTATGGACGGGGGTTAGAATACAATGGCACAGAAGATCACCATTTCGCCGGTGACCCGCATCGAGGGTCACGCCAAGATCACGATCCACCTGGATGACGACGGCGACGTTGAAGAGTCGTTCTTCCACGTGGAGCAGTTCCGGGGCTTCGAGAAGTTCAGCGAAGGCCGCATGTTCTACGAGATGCCCCAGATCACGCCGCGCACCTGCGGCATTTGTCCCGTAAGCCACCACCTGGCCTCAACGAAGGCCTGCGACAAGATCGCCAGTACGTCCCCCACCCCGACGGCGCACAAGCTGCGGGAGCTGATGCACATGGGACAGATGATCCAGTCGCACGGCATGCACTTCTTCGAGCTGGCGGGACCGGATCTTATCCTCGGCTTCGACGCCGATCCCAAGATCCGCAACGTCGCCGGCATCGTGCAGGCCAATCCCGATCTGGCGGTCAAGGCCGTGCAGTTGCGCGCTTTTGGTCAGAAGATCATCAAACTGTTGGGCGAACGCCGGGTCCACCCGATCTTCGGCGTGCCGGGCGGCGTCACCAAGCCGTTGACGCCCGAGGACCGCGAGTGGATCCTCAGCGAGGTCGACGACCACATCGCCACGACGCAGGTCGGTATCACCTTCTTCAAGGATTGGGCCTCGCAGAACCAGCAGACCGTGGACGAGTTCGCCGTCTTCCCCTCGGCCTACATGGGTCTGGTGCAGGACGACGGCGCGTTGGAGCTCTACGACGGCACGCTCCGCATGGTCGACGAGGCGGGCGAGCTGCTCGAGGAGTTCGATCCCTGCGACTACCTGGACTACCTCGGCGAGCACGTCAACGCCTACAGCTACCTCAAGGCGCCCTTCTACAAGAAGCGCGGCTACCCCGCAGGCGTCTACCGCGTCGGTCCGCTGGGCCGGTTGAACGCCGCCAGCCACATCAGCACGCCCATGGCGCAGAGCGAGATGAAAATCTGGAAATCGCTCAACAACGGCAAGCCCGTTGAGAATACGCTGCACTTTCACTACGCGCGCCTCATCGAGACCATCTACGCGCTGGAGCGCGTCAAGGAGCTGCTGGACGACCCTGAAATCCTGAGCAAAGACGTCATCAACCCCCACGGGCCGATCTCCGGCGAGGGCATCGGCTGTCTGGAAGCTCCACGCGGCACGCTCTTCCACCACTACTGGACGGACGACAACGGCGTGATCCGCAAGGTCAACATGATCGTCGCCACGGGCCACAACGCCTGGTCGATGAACCACTCCATCAACATGGTCGCCAAGAAGTACGTGGACGGCAACAACCTCACCGAGGGGATGCTCAACCGCGTCGAGGCCGCCATCCGCGCCCACGATCCCTGCCTCTCCTGCTCGACGCACGCCATGGGCCAGATGCCCATCCACATCGAGCTGCAGAGCCCGGCGGGCGAGGTGCTGGATACGATACACCGCGATTAACGCGGGTAAGGTCGTAGCGAAGCAACGTCAAGGCCCCCGGCTTAGCGGGGGCCTTCTGCGTAGCATCCCTGTCGAAAACGCTCTCCTTAAGGTATAATTGAGATTGTCTATACCACCTTATTTCCTATGCAGTCGTATTGATACGTGAGGAATGCTACGAGCAAGAGCGAAGCCATGCCCAACCTGATCCCACATCTAATCCATCAAAAATTTAGCAGGGGCGAGAGGCACGGACGCCTGGAGGGCGTCGTGCTCTTCGTGGACATCTCGGGATTCACCCACCTCACCGACGCCTTGATGCAGTATAATCGAGCGGGGGCCGAGGCGCTCACCGACGCCTTGAAGCGAAATTTCAATCCGCTCATCACGAGGGTCTACGAAAACGGCGGCTTCGTCACCACCTTTGCCGGGGACGCATTCACGGCGATCTTTCCACGGACAGTCCCCAACGCTCTCCAGCACGCGCTAGGTACTGCACACTTCGTCCGTCGTTTCTTCACCCGGCACGCCCGTATTGAGACCTCCTACGGCGACTTCAACCTCGACGTAGGTATCGGTTTGAGCCAGGGCATGCTCGACTGGGGGATTCTGAAAGGTACAGGCGAACGATATACCTATTACTTCCGGGGGCCCGCAATTCGGACCAGCGCAGAGGCGCAAAGTCATGCCAAGCGGGGGGAAATCATCGGGCATGCCACACTCAACCCGCTGCCGACCGGGTATGAACTACGGCCCACCGGTAAAATGAACTTCCACTACGTGCGGATCCATGCGCAGCCGGAGTTAGCCGTCTTCTCGACTCCCGCCACGTTATCGCCGGAGGCCAACAAGCCGTTTCTGTGGAATCCGGCGTTGCAGGTGCCGTACGAACAGCTGACCGCCGAATTCCGGGAGGTCGCCAGTGCCTTCATTTCCTTCGAAGCGCCTCACATTCAACTCGAGAGATGGCAACAGTTTGTCCGCGAGACGCTCAATCTCACGGTGGACTACGACGGCTACTTTAACAAGCTGGACTTCGGCGACAAAGGCCCAATCATGCTGGTGCTCTTTGGCGCCCCGCGGGGACACGAGAACGACCTGCAGCGCGCCGTCGACTTTCTGCTCAGTTTACGTCACCTGACCGGACAGACAGGACCTCGCTGGCGAGCGGGACTGACGTGGGGCAACGTCTACGCCGGCACGATCGGGGGAGAGCAGCGCTGTGAGTACACGGCCATCGGCAACCAGGTCAACCTGGCGGCGCGCCTGGCCATCCATGCCGCCTGGGGCCAGGTGCTGGTCCCCACGGTCGTCGCACGCAGCGCCGCCATCCAGGTGGCGCACCTGGGTAACTTTCGCTACAAGGGGTTCGAACGTCCTCACGGCACCTACGAGCTGCTCGACCGTTCCGACGAGGATGCCATCACCTTCGAGCATCCGCTGATCGGGCGCAATGAGGAGTTGGCCCGCCTGACAGAAGCTGCAGCGCCGATTTTTAAAGGGCGCTTCGCAGGTGTGGCGTACGTCCACGGGGATGCCGGCGTGGGCAAGTCTCACCTACTTTACGAACTGCGGCGTACACTGCAACGAAGCGGCCCGCTTGAGTATTTCGTTGGTCAGACGGATCAGATCTTGCGACAGGCCTTTAACCCCTTCGTCTACTTCCTGCGCCCGTATTTCCGACAGTCGCCGGACGTCTCCGAGGCGACAAATCTCAAGCGATTTGAACGACAACTCGACAAGTTAGGACAGCGGATGCGCCACGCTTCCCTCCGTCCTTCGGCGGAGGTCGAAGCGCTGCGTCAGGAGTTGCACCACGTCCGCTCCACTTTGGCCGCGCTGCTGGGATTGTACTGGGAGAATTCATTGTACGCCTCCCTGGACGCCAATCTCCGCTACCAGAACACCATTCAGGCACTCAAGACCTTTCTCGCCGCCGTCAGCTGTGTGCGCCCGGTGCTATTGCAGATTGAGGACTTTCACGCCCTGGATTCCGCCTCACGGGACACGTTGGTCGCGCTCAGCGAGGGTCTTAGTGAGCATCCTGTCTTGATTCTCATCGCCTCGCGCTACACGGATGATGGACAGCGGTGCACCTTGTCGTTACGGGACGATGTGCCCATCACAGAGATTGAGCTGGAGCGTCTCTCTGGTGAAAACGTGCGGCGCCTGGCCGAAACGATCTTGAAAGGGAAAATAACCGAAGAATTGCTGAACTTGTTGATCCAGCGCACACAGGGTAATCCTTTCTTCACCCAGCAGTTCCTCTACTACTTCAGGGAAAACGACCTATTGATCCATCGGTCTGACGCCGTGAACGGGAATGCCGCCTGGACGGTCAAACCGAACGTCCCCTCCGACGTACCGACCACCATCAACGCCATTCTGATCGCACGCATCGATCGCCTGCCGCCCAACGTCAAAGCGGTCGTGAAGGCCGCCGCCGTATTGGGACGGGAGTTCGATGACCGCGTGCTCACCTACATGCTGCAGTCAGACGTCCGCCCCGAAGTACGCGTCGCCGAGCAAGAGCAGATCTGGACGCGGTTGATCTAGCGAACGAAAAGGGAGACGATGCGCTATCTCTTCAAACACATCCTGATGCGGGACATCGCCTACGAGATGCAACTCCGTGGACATCTGCGGGAGATGCATCAGCGCGCGGCAGAAGCTATCGAGACGCTACACTGGGGAAATCTGGCGCCCTATTACGCCGATCTGGCCTATCACTACCGCGAAGCGGAACGCCCGCAGAAAGAACGGCGCTACGCCGCGCTCGCCGGAAAGCAGGCCGCCATAGAATATGCGAATGACGAGGCGCTCTCCCTGTTGGGACGCGCGCTTGACCTGACGCCGGACAACGATTTCTCAACGCGCACGGAGCTACTGATGGTGCGCGAGCGGGTTTACGATCTACAGGGCAAGCGTGACGCGCAACGCCGCGACCTTCAGGTCCTCCTTTACATCGCCAAGGGTCCTCAGAAAGCGGAGGTCGTGCTCCGGCAGGCGCGCTTCGCTGAGCTGGTGGGAAACTACACCAGCGCGGCGGACGCCGCCCAACGTGCGGTCGACCTGGCGCAAGAACATGGGGAGCATCGACTGGAGACCGACGCCCATCTGGTGTGGGGACGCGCCATTTGGCGCCAGGGTCACTACACGGAAGCCGTCCCCTATTTTGAGCGGGCAATGCGCCTGGCCCAGAAAAACGGTTTGCCCATCGCAGAGGCGGATAGCCTACGCAATCTTGGAAATATCGCGTGGTGTCTGGGGCACCACGGTAAGGCCATGCGCTATTATGACGAGGCGCTCCCCCTCTACCAGGCTCAAGATAACAAACGCGGCGAGAGCGCCACCCTCAATAACGTCAGCATTATCCTGATGGAGCAGGGGAGCTACCACGAGGCCCGGCGCTTCAGCAAACGCGCGCTGAAACTTAAACAAGAGATTGGCGACCGTATCGGCGTGAGCATCGCGCACAACACCCTCGGTGACATCACCTATCATCTGGGCCGATATGGGGAAGCCACGGACCATTATCAACACGCGCTCAAGCTCAGCCGAGAGATAGGCGACGCTCCAGGACAGAGTGAATACCTCCTCAACCTGGCGCGTCTCGCCTATCAGCAAGGAGAGGATGACGAGGCGTACGAGTACAGCCAAAAAGCTCTTGCCCTGGCACAACACCTGGGCGACGTCCATCTCGAAGCATACGCCCATCTTTCCCTGGGACACGCAGCTGCCGGGCTGGGCAACGACGTCGAGGCGGAGGAGGCGTATGAGCAAGCGCTGGCGTTACGACGGCAGCTCAATCAACCGCATCTGGCCACAGAGCCCCTGGCGGGCCTGGCGTCGCTGCACCTTGAGCGACAGAATCTCCCGGCCGCCCGCGCCTGTGTGCGACAGATCCTCAATCAGCTGGAGCTGAAAATAGATCCGACCGGCACCCCTCAGGGAAACGAGCAAGCGCTGGACGGGACACGTGAGCCTTTCCGTATCTACCGCACCTGCTATGACGTCCTCCGGAAGACCCAGGACCCCATGGCCGCAGCGGTCTTGGATCTGGCGGAGCGCATATTGCGGAAACGCGCCGCGCAAATTGAGGATCCGAACGTGCGTCGCGCATTCCTAGAGAACATTCCCATGCACCGCGCTCTCATTCAGCGCGGGGAACAAGGCCCTTAGCCTCACGCCCGGCAGAGTGTGGTACAATACGCACGCTGGGGTGCAACTCACTAGGGAGGAAAACCTTGAAACGTACATTGATCGTCGGCTTTGGCAACGCCTTTCGACGAGACGACGGGGTGGCGCGGGTGGTTATCAACTGCCTGCGTAAGCAGCTGGGGCGCGCTGCGTTACTTCCGCTGGATGATGGTTTCGACGACCTGGGCCATCCGATCGACACGGTCGTCATGCATCAGATCGTACCGGAGCTGGCCGAAGTCCTGGCTGACTACGACGTGACTATCTTTGTCGACGCCCACGTCGCTACCTTGCCAGACCCCATCCACAAAGAGAAACTGGAAGTGGGATTCCGAACGCCGTTTGTATCGCACCAGTTTCATCCTTCCACGGTATTGGCCCTGGCCAAACAGATGCACGGACAAGCGCCGGAGGCATGGCTGTTCTCACTGCTGGGCCACGACTTTGACTTTGGCGAAGGGCTTTCGGAGGAAACTGCCGAGCTCGTGCCGGAAGCTATCGACCACATTCTCGACTTGATTGAGGAGCAAGCGGTCGATGCATGAGCTACCCGTCACCGAAGATATCCTGCGCATCGTCAAGGAGTACGCGGAACGCGCCAGCGCGGAGCGCGTCACGGACATCCACCTGGTCATCGGGGACATGTCCAGCTTTGTGGACGACTCCATCCAGTTCTACTTTGATCACCTCTCCCCGGGCACAATCGCCGCAGGCGCCACGTTGCACTTCCACCGCATCCCGTTGCGATTTCGCTGCAAGGCCTGTGGGGAGGAATTCGAGCCAGACAAGTTGGACTGGCGCTGTCCCAACTGCGGTCATCTGGGTGGGGAGGTGATCACGGGCAAGGAGTTCTACGTCGAGAGCATCGAGGTCGAGGGCTGACAGGCCACGGCGGAGGTCGTCCCTACAGCGCGATACTCCCGATACTGCGGGTAATTCTCCACACACGTTGGATCCGAGAGCGGCGATGGAATGGTGCTGACCATCCCCTCACTAAGGGTGTGCGCAAACAACATCCCCTTGGTCGTCAAATCCCCTCCCATAACGTACCCCGCCAGTTCCCAGAAAAATGAGAGCAGGCGGATAAACGTCGGAGCTTCCGCCCAGGCATCGGCGCGCAACCTGTAGAGACCCTGCACAAAACCCTGCCACCGCTTGAAATCAAGAGAGCGCTGCGCCACAAATCCCACAGATTGGCGGGCTTCAATCATGCTCAGGTAGACGTCCAACTCGGGCTTCACCATCCACCATTGCCCCCACACCGAGACGCTGGCCGGCCCCAGACCCAGGTGTTCACCCAACAAGCTCTCCCAGAGAAAACTGTAGTTTTCTGCGCCCTCCCGGGCGAACGTCCAGAGTCCGGCTCGCCGATACCCATGAGCAGACAAAAACGTGCTGGCCCGCTCCACAAACCCGAACTGTTCTTCCGGCGAGACCAATTCCTCGGCACCGTCCGGGGAGAGATCAAGAAAGGGGTGCAACGTTATCTGAGAAAGCGGCATATCCGCCAACTTCCTCCCGGCCTCCAGCAACTCTTCCGGCGATTGGTCAGGAAGTCCGACAAGTAGATTGGCATTCACCCAGAAACCGAGCGAGGCGGCGCATTTGACCAGCGCTTTGAAGCGCTCAGCACGCGCCAGAAAACTATCGGCGATCTGGCACTCAGGATCGACCGCCGCAAAACTCTCCACGTCCAGACTCAGATGCGTGAACCCAATATCTCGTAACCCACAGAGATACATCTGCGTCAAGCGCGTCGGAAACGTCTCCAGCCCCAGGTACTCCACTTCTCCTTTCCATCGAAGCGCCTCTACGATGGCCCGAATATCGGGGGTTGTAAGGTAATCCGGCATAGCGCCCCGAAAGAAAACGCCCTTCACCTGCCGCTCCAGCGGCATCCAGGCGATCTCCTTGATCAAGGCACGTACATAGCGACGCTTACTGTATTCTGAGAAGGGTACAGTATACAAAGGGCATAGGGTACAGCTCTCTGAACAAAACGGTACGTTGATATAAAGAGGCAGCGGACGATCGCAATCGATCGTCGGTAAAGATTGAAAACGGTAAGTGAGATCTTGCAAAGTCCGATGCGCCAGTTTAAGACTATGAGCGACGATCATGGACAAATATACCTCCAAACGTATCGAAAGTACGGGAATGCACCCCAATTAGCTTGACGAAACGCTAAGAATTGATAAGATAAGTACCTAAGAAAATCTTAAAGGTTGAAGTTGGTTGCTAGGAAAAAGGGCGCCGGCAACGAGAGTCGAAGGGCCTAGAAGTGGGTAGACCGCATTCGACCACAATACATGGCATCTTTTGCTCTGGTACGCTCTGATGGAAGGCATTTTCGCCAGAGCAAGAAAATGAATGGGGTGAAAAGTCCATCAATGTAGAAGAAGCTCTGGTTGTCACCATCTCGCATAATTATATGCCAAAAACATAAGATCGCCAGGACAGACAAAGTTAGTATAAGGTAATTTTCGCACAGTTATAAAACTTGACAAATCGCACTTTATTTAAGGAGTCCAAGGATGAGTACATTAGATAAGCAAATACCGACCGCTCAAGAGGGCGGAAAACGCATTCCCGTCGTGGAGAGAATTCTCGGGGCCAACGATGCAGCCGCGGCGAGTAACCGCAACGAGTTGCAAAAGTACGGGCTTGAGATGATCAACGTCATGGCTTCCCCCGGCGCGGGCAAGACCACGCTGCTGATCGCGACGATCGAAGCGCTCAAGGGAACACGGCGCGTGGGCATTATCGAAGGAGACGTCGCCTCACAGATAGACGCGGAGAAGATCGCCGAGACCGGCGCACCCGTGGTGCAGATCAACACCGGCGGCGCGTGCCACCTCGACGCCCCGATGGTCGGACAGGCGCTGAAAAATCTACCTCTGGACGCGCTGGACATGGTCTTCGTCGAAAACGTGGGCAACCTGATCTGCCCAGTCTCCTTCGACATCGGACAGGCGCATAAGGTCGCGCTGATCAGCGTCCCGGAAGGTCACGACAAGCCGTACAAATATCCGGGCATCTTCGAGGCGGTGGAGGTGGTGGTCGTCACCAAAGCCGACCTGCTGCCCTATCTTGACTTCGACCTGGCCGCTTTCCGCGAGCTGGTGCACGGCCTCAATCCCGACGCGCCGGTCATAACCCTCTCCGCCAAGACCGGCGAGGGGCTGGACGCCTGGTTGAACTGGTTGGAAGAGCATGCGTAAAACGTGAGGGTTACTTGTAACATGCATACGCTTCACTTATAGTGTGGGACCGACAATGACCTTGGATAATGCAGCAGCTTACCACATAACCATAACCGGCATCGTACAGGGTGTCGGCTTTCGGCCCTTTGTCTATAATCTGGCACAGCGCCTCGATCTGCGCGGCTGGGTGCTCAACCACTCCGGCGGCGTCGACATCGAGGCCGAAGGGCCACCCGAAGCGCTAGAGGCCTTCGTCACGGCGTTGGAGGACGAGGCGCCGCCGCTGGCGCACATCACCTCGCTGGAGGCGACGCCCATCCCACCCAACGGCTTTACCGACTTCGAGATTCGTCATTCGGAGGAGAAGGCCGGGCAATCGCTGCTCATCTCACCCGACGTGGCGACCTGTGATGACTGCTTGCGGGAGCTCTTCGCTCCCAGCGACCGCCGCTACCGCTACCCCTTCATCAACTGCACCAACTGCGGACCGCGCTTCACCATCATTGAGGACATTCCCTACGACCGGCCCAAGACCACCATGCGCGACTTCCCGCTTTGCGACGACTGTCGCGCCGAGTACGTGGATCCCACCGACCGCCGCTTCCACGCGCAGCCCAATGCCTGCCCCGACTGCGGACCGCACGTCTGGCTCGTGGAGCAACGCGACCATACAACCTCAGCAGCAGATCACGCACCCCGCATCCTGCCCCTTGCATCAGGTATCACACATCACGCTTCACGCGATGAAGCCCTAATCCGCACCCGCGACCTGCTGCTGGACGGCAAGATCGTCGCCATCAAGGGACTGGGCGGCTTCCACCTGGCCTGCGACGCCACCAACGCCGACGCCGTCCGCGTGCTGCGCGAGCGCAAGCGCCGCCCGCACAAGCCTTTCGCCGTCATGCTCCCCACCCTCGACGCCGTGCGCGCCTATTGCGACGTTCCGCCCGCGGCCGAAAATCTCATGACGTCGCCGCAATGTCCCATCGTGCTGCTTGATCGCCTGTCTTCCAAAGATCATGCACCACGCACCACGCAGCACGTTCCCCTCATCGCCGACAACGTCGCCCCCAACCAGAACACGCTGGGCGTCATGATCCCCTACACGCCGCTCCACCACATCCTGCTGCGCGACGTGGAGCGACCGCTCGTTATGACCAGCGGCAATCTCACCGAGGAGCCCATCGCTAAGGACAACGACGAGGCCCTACGCCGCCTGGCGCCATTGGCCGACGCTTTCCTGCTCCACAACCGCGACATCTACGCGCGCTACGACGACTCGGTGATGCAAATCTACAGAACAACAAAACAACAAAGCGACAAGCCGGCAGCATCCAGCATCCAGCATCCGGCTTCCAGCATCCAGCATCCAGCATCCAGCATCCAGTTCCACGTCCAGCCGGTGCGCCGCGCCCGCGGCTACGCCCCCTTCCCTGTAGTGCTCCCTTTCTCCACGCGCCCAACCTTCGCCGTCGGCCCGCTGCTCAAGAACACCTTCTGCCTCACCCGCGACACCCACGC
>CAZCPK010000052.1:0-13522 GCA_964500755.1 uncultured Anaerolineales bacterium | reverse complement strand
CGTGCGAGCCGCCCAGGCCGGCGCCGCGATAGCGGCCCACGGCGTCGATCTCGTCGACGAAGACGATGCACGGGCTGTGACGCTTGGCCTGGTCGAAGAGGTCGCGCACGCGGCTGGCGCCGACGCCCACGAACATCTCGACGAACTCCGAGCCGGAGATATTGAAGAAGGGGACGCCGGCCTCGCCCGCGATGGCCTTGGCCATCAGCGTCTTGCCCGTGCCCGGCGCGCCGACCAGCAGCACGCCCTTGGGGATGCGCGCGCCCAGGTTGATGAACTTCTGCGGCTCCTCCAGGAACTCGACGACCTCGGCTAACTCTTCCTTGGCCTCGTCCACCCCCGCCACGTCGTCAAAGGTGACGGCGGGACGATCCCCGGAGAACATCCGGGCCTTGCTCTTGCCGAAGGACATGGCCTGATTGTTGACGCCCTGGAACTGGCGAATAAACAGATAGGCTACCACGCCCATGGCGATGATCCCCAGCAACGTGCCCCCCACGCTGAAGAGCGCGCCCCAATCGGTGGGTTCCTCGACGTCGTAGGAGCTGAGCTCTTGCAGGGCTTCCTCTTCGACGCCGAAGGCCTTCAATTGCTCAATGGCCGTCGACCCCGGCTCCTTCCGTACGATGCGGGTGTTCCCGCCGTCGCGGTAGACGGCCTCGATGTCGTTGCCTTTGACGGTCAAACTGCGCACTTCTCCCGCGTTGATGTCCTCGGCCAGCTCTTGAATGGGCAGCATTGGACGAGTGCTGCCCTGACTGACGTAATTGTAGATAAGGAAGATGACGGCAACGATGAGGATGATGTAGACAAATGTACTGCTGTTTCCTCTCTTTTTCATGGAACCTCCTAAAAAGCCCCACCTGGGGCTACGCCACGGCATGTGCTTGCCACGGTATTGGGTGGCGTCGTATTTATGATCATTATTGTAGATTATACCATAAGTGCGTTAGAATTTAATTAATGCAAAAAGCGTGTCAGGGGACAACTTCAACGGTGGCGATGAAGATACTGTCGCCTTGCGCCTCAGTTTCTCCTGCGTCGACGACCGGGAGTCGTCCTTCGGCTGTGTACATGCCGACGCGGAGACTGTAGGGGCCTGCCGGCGTCCCGGGCGGGACGCGTGCCTGATGGGGGTCGATGACGATCTCGCCGGGTTCCCAGGTGGTGGTGGGATTGGTGCCGTTTCCCGGCTCGCTGTCGTCCTGGGCGGTCGGGGTCGTCTGTCCTTGGGGAATGAGGTGTACGAAGACCGTATAGGCGTGGTCGAGGGGTTGCAGCGCGCGCCAGTAGAGTGTCACGGGCACGCTATCTTCGGGGCGGAAGGTGTTCTTGGGGACGGTGGCTTCTTCTAACATAATGCGGTCACCAAGGTTGACCTGCAGCGCGATCCGCACGTCGGTTCCGCCGCTGACGGTGAGTGTCAGGGTCTCCCCGGCCTGAATTTCGGTCTGCGGGTCCGGCGTCTGACTCAGAACCCTGCCCGTGGGCTCCGTGCTCCACGTCTCCTCAACCTCGATGATAAGGCCCTGGGCTTCCAGCGGTTCACGCACGTCCTCGAGACTGTATCCCACGACGTCCTGTAGCTCGAAGGGCTCACCGACGGCTTTGACCACGTCGACGGTGGTGCTGATCGGGACGCGGGCGCCGGCGCTGGGGGTCTGTTCCAGGATGGTGCCGGGTAGTGCGTCGGTCGCCTTCTCCTCGGACGCGACGTGGAGCTGGAGCTCGTAGCCTGTCGCCAGCTGCTCGGCGTCGGAAACGTTCAGACCGACGAAGTTCGGAATGCTGACCAGCTCCCCGGCGGGCGTGGCCGTCGGAGTTACCCCTACGGTCGGCGCCGGGGTCTCCGCAGGGTTGTACGCCTGATAGACGCGCAACCAGAGCGGGATCAAGCCTAGCACGGCCACCGCCGCGACGCCCAACAGCAGCCAGAGTAGCCAGTCGGCTTCAGCGTCGGCCGGGGGCGGTTCAGATACAGGTAACGGCGTTTCGTCTTCGGTAAGGGCGCCGCCCGAGTCCGGAGAGCGCTGCTTCTTTTGAGATGCTGTCGCGGGTGGGGCGGCTGCCGGCTGCGGAACCGTCGCTTCTGTCCCCTGTTCGATGTACTTATCCAACGCCAGCCCGAATTGGTCTGCGTTGCGGTACCGGACCGCGGTGTCCTTGGCCAGCACCTTGTTGACCAGCCAGGTCAGTCGCGGCGGAATTTTGGGATTGAGCGCGCTGGGTGGGGTGGGGGTCTCCCGCAGATGTTGGATGAGCAGTTCGGTGGTGTCTTCAGAGTGGAACGGCGGCACGCCCGTGAGCATCTCGTAGAACATCACGCCGATACTGTAGACGTCGGAGGCCGGCACCGGTGGTTCCCCGGTGGCCTGCTCCGGCGAGAGATAGTGCGGGCTGCCCCAGACGACTTTCTGGCGCTCACCGGTCTCCGGGTGTTCCTCCTGGAACGCCCTGGCGATACCAAAGTCGGTGACCTTGACCTGACCTTCTTCGGTGACCAGGACGTTCTGCGGTTTGAGGTCACAGTGGACGATGCCGGCGCGATGGGCGGCGCCCACGCCTGCGCAGATCTGGCGGGTGATCTTCAGCGTACGGGGAATCGGGAGCGGGGCAGCTTTTCGGATCCTGGACTTCAGATCCACACCTTTGACCAACTCCATGACCAGATACGGCTCCTCGTGGTCGATCCCCACGTCGTAGACCTGCACGATGTTGGGATGATCGAGCTGTGCCGCGGCGCGCGCTTCTTCCAGGAAGCGTTCGCGAAAATCTGGGTCCCCGGCGTACGGTTGCCGGAGGATCTTGATGGCGATCGGACGATCCAACAGAAGATCATGGCCTTGGTAAACGGAGGCCATGCCCCCGCTGCCCAAGGACGTGACGACGCGATAGCGTTCATTTAGGATTCTTGGTTCCATACCCCTCTGTTCCTCTTGCATCTTATTCATTCTACCGCAATGAGTGGAAATAGCAACGTATAAGCGAATGAGGCAAACGAAGCGGTTCTGAGGCTTTCTGGGATCTCTGGGATTTCGCCGGATGGACCAAAAACGATTGTAAATTTTTACCACAGATGGCACTGATTTTTCATTTTCTGTGTAAATCTGTGAAATCCGTGGTCAAGTTTTCGGGCTGATCCAGCGAAGTCCAAAAGAGCCTCCGTGCTCTCTGCGGGCTCTAGGGTGAGCTATGGACAATCATCTACGCCAATGCTTGTCACGCATATCTAGTGTGTTAGAATAACGGTTCGGAGTATGCAATGATATCTCATTACCTGATACTCTTCGCCACGGGGCTCTTGGGCGCGGTGTTATTGCTGAGCCTGCAGATCTTTACCCGGGGACGAGGATTTAGAGAACCGGTCGCCGCGTTCTGGTTGACCCTGGTGACCACTCTTTGGGCAGCGCTGCCGACGACGGAGCGGTGGCTCTTTTCGCTATGGGCCCCTTCCACCATGCTGGGTGGACAACTGCTGTTGGACGTCACCCCGCCCATCTGGGGCTTGGGGCTGGGGCTGGGCTGTCTCTTCGCCGGCGTGGCGTGGGCCCAGGTGGGCGACCGACGTATCTCGCGGCCGCTTTCCGGCGCGCTGGCGCTGTTGACGCTGCTGGTGACCTGGCTGGCGCTGGCCAGCGGTTCCTTGCTGACGACGCTGGCGGCCTGGGCGCTCTTTGATCTGCTGTGGGGCGCCGCCAGCCTGATCTACGGCAGCGTCGGGGAGCGGATGACCTTTGGTTGGACGTTGAACGGCATGGCGTCCCTGGTGCTCTGGACGGTTTTTCTGCTCCTGGAACAGCAGGGCGGCAGTACGCTCTGGTGGCTGATGTGGCCCTCCCCGGCCGTGGTTTTTCTGGTGGCAGGCGCGGCGCTGTTGCGTGTCGGCGTTTATCCCTGCCACATCGTTCACCCGCGACGGCTGGGAGAGTTGGACGCTCTGATGCTGGTTTCTTCGTTGAGCCCCGTGGTGGGGCTGGGGTTGCTCTACCGGCTGCAAAATCTGCCCGGTTTAGCGACATTGCCCTCCTGGGTGCTGGTCGTGGGCGTGCTCTCGCTATTCTGGGGGAGCCTGCGTGCCTGGTTGACCCGGAAGCCGGCTATCCGCTCGCTGTGGATGATGTACGGACTCCTGGGAATCCTTGTCGCCGGCGCGGCGCTCCCGGCGACGGCGACCCTGGTCCTCCGTGGCGGTCTCGTCTGGTTCGGGGGGTGGGTCCTCTTTCATCTGACCCGCCGCTACGATGCTACAGCTCCCTATTGGTCCTGGCCCGGGTGGATCGGCCTCTTCTTTGTGCTGGGCATTCTCCCTTCTGCCCTGGGAAGCCTGTTTATCGTCACCCTGGAGGGAGTCGGATGGGTTGGTCGGGCGTTCCTGGTGCTGGGAGGAGGTGCGTTGGGGGGCGCGTCGCTGCGAACTTTTGCGGATAAGCTGCGAGCTGCTGCGAGCGTTAGAATCGCGCCGCCCTGGCCCTGGCAGCGCTTGACGCTCGGTGTAGCGCTGTCCCTGGCGTTGCTGGGGCTCGCCTTCGGAACGACGGTGGTCGCGCCCGGCACGGTGGGCCTTCTGCTCTGGCTGGGGACCCTGGGGCTGGCGATGATCACGTATCGGTGGGGCGGCGCGCTTATTGAGCGGACCCTCCGCAGGACGCGACCTTTCTGGGATCTCCTGGACGCTCAATGGCTCCATCGCTCGATATGGGCCGGTCTTGAGCACGTCTTGGGGTTTGTGCGGGTGCTCGCCGAGGTCGTGGAGGGCAGCGGAGCGCTGCTCTGGTCCCTGTTGGTTGTGCTGATTCTGCTGTTAGTTCGGGGTAGTCAATGAATCCCGTCCTCTATTGGATCAATCGCCTCTCTGCATTGGCCTCCGGACCGGCGGTGTGGGGCATATTCCTGGCCGGCGCCGTGATCTACCTCATCGCCGAGTGGCGCATCCGGCTGCTGGCGCTGCTGGCGCAGTATTTCTTTATCGGCATTATGTTCACCCGGCTCTTTACCGAGCGACCTGAACTGGCGTTGCTCAAGATGATCGTAGGATGGTTGATTTGCGCGGCCCTCTTCCTGAGCGCCCGCATGCGGGAGGACGCGACGCAGCAGCGCTCGACCTTTCACTGGGCGGCCGACCTGCCGTTTCGCGCGGTCTCCCTGTTGATGATGACGGTGATCGCCTATTTGGCCTCACAGCGCTACGCGCTTCCCTTTGTCTCCCAGGAGTTGGCGCTGACCTGCTTTCTGCTGGCGGTGCTCTCGCTGCTCTTCATCGGCACGGACTCAGACCCGGTGGTGATCGGCGTGGGCGTCCTCAACCTCTTGGTAGGGTTGGATCTCTTCTACTCCGCACAGGACCCGGGCTTGCTGGTCACGGGCATGTTGATCATGGTGAGCCTCCTGGTGGGGCTGGCGATCTCTTATTTGACCGTGATTGAGGTGCAGGTATGATCCTTCCTGGTCCCCTTGTGCTCCTGGGCGTCAGTCTGGGCGTGGCTGTGCTCCTGCAGATCTTCCGTCCCTGGACGGTGATAACGGCGTGGTTAGGCGCTGCGACGACGACGGCGCTGGGCGCGCTGCTACTCCTGGCGCCCCTGGACGAGGTGTGGCGGATCGGTGATTTTGCCGTGGAGTTGGGCGCACCTCTCGTGGTCCTGGGCCGTCCGCTGGTGATTGGGCCCTCCGATCAGCTGGCGTTGGCCTTTCTCTTCTTTACGACCGCCGGTCTCTTTATCCTGGGCTGGCGTCTGCTGCCCCACTCCAACTTCTTCCCCATCGGCCTGGCGACTGTCGCGCTACTGGCGGCGGCGTTGATGGTGGAGCAGGTGGTGTATGCGGCGCTCTTTGTCGAAATGGCGGCGATTCTCTCGATCTTCCCGCTGCACGAGCCGACGTTGCACGTGAACGGTGACGCTCCGTCCGCAGCACTGGCTGCCGGCGGAGTCCGCTACATGGCCTACGCGACGCTGGCGCTGCCCGGGTTGATGATCACGCAGCTTCTACTGGACTTATTCGAGATCTTCCCCAACGACCTGGGGCTATTGAACACGTCGTCGATTCTGTTGAGTCTCTCTTTCGCCATACTCTTCGGCGCGGTGCCTTTTCAGAACTGGCTTTCTGCGGTGGCGACGGACGGCTCTCCCCCGGTTCTGACCTTTATCTTCACCATCAACCTCGGCACCGTCTGGTTTATGCTCCTGGACTATCTGCAGGCTTATCCCTGGCTGGGGCAGCAGGTGCCCATCGGTCAACTGTTCACGGACCTGGGCCTGGTGATGATGGTGACCGGCGGTATGCTGGCTGCCTCGCAGCGGCGATTGGGACGGCTGGTCGGCTATGCCACGCTGGTGGACAATGGGGCGATGTTGCTTGCGCTGGGCACCCGTCGCCAGGAGGGCGTCGCGCTGGCGGTGCTGATGTTGCTCGCCCGGCCCTTCGCGCTGGGATTGATGACGCTGGGTTTGCAGGGTCTCCGCCGCCTGCAGGGAGACGACCGCCACGCCGCGCTGGAGGGCGCCGCCTGGCGGGTGCCCTGGCGGGCAGCGGCCTTTGTGATCGGCGGCGTCTCCATGGCGGGGTTCCCCATCTCGCTCAGCTTTGCAGCGCGCTGGGGGCTCTATCGCCTGGTCGCGGATAGTGGACTCTTCGTCGCGCTGCTGGCGCTGGCGGGCAGCGCCGGTGTGATGCTGGGCCTGGTTCGCACGATGCGTGTCCTGCTGACCTCTTTACGAGATGAGCGCACGTTGCCCATCACCATGGCGGAGGATCGGGTGATTCTGGTGCTGATCATCCTTTTGACCGGCGCCACGTTCTTTCTTGGCCTCTTCCCACAGGCGTTCAGCCGCGTCGCGCTGGAAATTGCGTCGTGGTACACCTTCTTCTCCTGATCTGCCGGTGGTAGCTGTTACACCTTGGACTGCGGGGCGCCCTAACGACGTCTCGTTGATCTGGTAGAATAGTAGCAGAAAGACGATCTTTCTAAGATGAGGATTTGACGCATGTCATTGGTACTTTCAGATTATCGCGTTCGACAGCGCGACTATCTACTGCAGATCGCCCGGGCCATGGTCTCGCGGCTCAATCTGCGCGCCGTGCTGCGCTTGATCCTGCAGGGTTCGGTGGAGCTGCTGCAGGGACACGCGGGGTTGATTGCGTTGCGGGATGCTGAGGGGGCCTTTGCCTTCTGGGCGAGCTACGGCCTGCCGCCGGCGATGGTCGAGTCCTTCGAGCCGTTGGTCAGCGACGTGCCCATGGTGACCGATCCCGCGGATTTTTCCATCCCGGACATCGGCGAGAAGTTGGGGGAGATCGCCCAGGAGACAGGGTTGCTGCTGCGTCAGGTGGTGGCGCTGCCCATGGTTGTCGAAAACGTCGCTTTGCGCGGTTACCATAATGTGACGCACTACGCCGAGGATCCCGAGGGCGAATTTTTGGGCGTCATCTTCGTCTTCCGCTCGCATAGCGTGAGCTTCACCCCCGACGATCGTCAGGTACTGGCGAGCTTTGCGGACTACGCGGCTATCGCGGTGAACAACGCCCGGCTTTACGAGCGCTCCGTCACGGAGAGGCAGCGCCTGGACGCCCTGCTGGAGGTGAGCGCCGACGGCATCATGGTCCTCGATCCGGAGCTGATCATTCAACGGATGAATCGTACCCTTACGTCGCTGACGGGATGGCGGGCAGAAAATGCGGTGGGGTATGACTACACGGCGGTTATCGACTGGGCCCGCTGTGATTCGGAGCGCACCCTGACCGAGGCGGTCGAGCAAGGCTGGCCCTTTCGCGAGACTCGTCCGCTCTACGTCGAGGGTGATCTGCGGCGGCGTAACGGCGGCATCGTGAGCGTGGGGATTACCTACGCTCCCCTGCTGGGCTCCTCCAACCGGCTATTGAATATCATCGGCATCGTACGAGACATCACCAAGTTCCGCGAGGCCGACGTCTTAAAAGACACCTTTGTCTCCGTCGTTTCGCACGAGTTAAAGACGCCGGTGGCGATTATCAAGGGCTACGCCGAGACGTTGCAGCGGGCCGAGGCGCGCCGCAACTCCCAGTTGGTCGGCGAGTTGTTGGGGGAGATCGTGGAGGAAGCGGATCGTCTCTCCAATCTGGTGGACGACCTGCTCGACGCCTCGCGTCTCGAGGCCGGCGGCCTTTCCTTTCAGGACGTGGAGGCTGTGGATCTGGAGGAGATCGCCGAGCGGGTGGTGGAGCGCTACAGGCTGCAGACGAAACGTCACTCACTACACCTGGACTTCTCGGACGAGCTGCCGACCATCGATGGGGACCCCCGACGCCTGGAGCAGGTGCTGGATAACCTGGTCTCCAACGCGCTCAAGTATTCACCGAGAGGTGGGAATGTGACGATCCGGGGATGGGAGGACGACGCCGAGGCGCGCCTGTCCGTCACCGACGAGGGCGTCGGTATCCCGCTGGACGAGCAGGAGCGCATCTTTGAGCGCTTCTACCGCGTCGAGGCGCCGGACTCCCGGGGCGTCTCGGGGACGGGGCTGGGTCTCTACCTGGCGCGGGCCATCGTCCGTGCGCACGGGGGCCGGATCTGGGTGGAGAGCACGCCGGGCCAGGGCTCGACCTTTCACGTGGCCCTGCCGCAGCAGACCGAGTTGGCGC
The DNA here is from genome assembly GCA_964500755.1 of uncultured Anaerolineales bacterium. Taxonomy (GTDB): domain Bacteria; phylum Chloroflexota; class Anaerolineae; order B4-G1; family SLSP01; genus G713. The sequence continues at coordinate 4,906 of CAZCPK010000052.1, read as the reverse complement.
TCTGGCAGGAGCAGGAGACGATTCCGCTCTCTTGAGGGATTCCCTGAAATTAGGCATGGGGACTCAACCAGGTGCAACGTACCTTCGAATGCTTGAAAATGGGCATTCCGTGCACGCTGGTGGGGATTCTATCCGGTGTGATCGGATAATCGTAGGTGCGTTGCACCGTATACCGTACTGTTAAGGGATTCCTCTGCCCGACAATAGACTCACTCGCAACTGAAACGCTTTACGTTACTATAGGAAAAGGAGTGTTGAGATGCCTTATTACACGCAACTACAATGTCCGGCCTGCGGGAACGCTATACAGACGCAGGTGCAGCAAATTCTGGACGTGCGCGCCAACCCGGAGCTCAAGCGCCGGGTGCTCAGCGGCGCTGTCAACGTCGCCCAGTGCCCCTATTGTGGCTGGACCGGGGGGCTGAGCCTGCCCTTCATCTACTACGATCCAGAGAACGAGACCGCGCTGCTCTACCTGCCTCTGGAAGCAGGACGAAATGAGGAACAGCGGCAACAGACCGCCGGGAAACTGATCCGTCGGCTGCAGAAATCGCTGCCTCCTGAGGAGCGCGCAACGTACCTGCTCAACCCGGAGACCTTCGTGGACATGGATGCGCTGATTCAGCGCGTCTTGGAGCTGGAGGGTGTGACGCCGGAGGAGATGGAGCTGGCCGAGCGGCGCCAGATGCTGCTGCAGCAGATGCTGAGCGGGGACGCGGAGGATTGGGAAGAACTGGTCGAGGAGAACGAGGAGCTGATCGACGCGTCGTTCTTCCAGCTGCTCAACTACAACCTGCAGGTCGGACAAGCGTTGCGCCAGCAGGCACAGGACAACCTGGCGGGACAGAACATGGAGATGTTTGAAAAGCTGGAAGCACTCCAGGAGTTCCTGGTGGAGCATCACCCCCTGGGCCGGCAGCTGGAGGCGCGTAGCCAGGTCGTTCAGCCCTTTTTGGAGGATCCCAGCCGCGATACGCTTCTCCAGGCGCTGGTCGAAGCGCCTGACGACGAGACGGTCCGGATGCTGGTGCAGGCCGGCTCCCAATTGATGGACTACGCGTTCTTCCAGAAACTCAACGAGCACCTGGAGACGGCGGAAGACGAGGCGGCGCGGAACGAGCTGAAAGCGCTGCGGCGTCAGATCCTCGATCTGCGCGACGAGCTGGTCGCTTCGAGCCAGAAAGTTCTGCAGCAGCGCAAGGAGCTCTTGGAGAAGCTGTTGGAGACCCAGGAGCCGGTGAAGATGGCGCGGGCCCACGTATCCGAGTTGGACGAGGCCTTCTCCCACGTGTTACAGGTGGAGATGCAGCAGGCCCAGCAGAGTGGAGACAAGGCGTACGTCAACGCGCTCAAGGAGTTGGTCGAGGTGCTCGATCAACTGATGGAAAGTTCCCTGCCGCCGGAGATCGCCCTGGTGCGACGCCTGATGATGGCGCCTTCTGAGGAGGCCGTCACAGAGCTCCTGCAGGAGAACAGGCAGGTGATCGGGCCACGCTTCTTCGCCTTCCTCGAATCGCTGGAGGCGGAAGCCCGCGAGGGCGGGGACGAGGACGTCGCCGACCGGTTGGCGGAGCTGCAGGCGAAGGCTCGTACCATGGCCCCCGCGCCGGCCGCCCCGGAGAAGGAGCAGAAGCCCGAGCCGGAGCAGGAGTCGACGCCCGAGCCCAAGGGAAAACAAGGCCCTGGCGGCATCATCTTCACGGATAAGACGTAACGCGGCTCGTGCGGTCGTCGCGACCGCTATTTGATTGCAATTCAGACCTCCGAGGCGTTCGTCTTCACCTTCGGAGGTCTTTGCCCTCAGGAGGTTCACGGATGGGTAGAGAACTTGTCTTGGTTGATGGACATTCGTTGGCGTACCGCGCCTACTACGCGCTGCCCAACACGCTCAAGACGTCGGCGGGCGAGCTGACCAACGCCGTCTACGGCTTCGCGTCCATGCTCTTCTCGGTGCTGGAGGAGGAGGCGCCGGAGTACGTCATCGTCACTTTCGATAAAGGCCCGTCCTTTCGGGTGCGGGAGTACGAGGAGTATAAGGCGCACCGCGAGAAGATGCCGGACGACATGCGCCCGCAGATGACGCGCGTGCGCGAGCTGGTGCGCAAGTTGGGCATACCCATCGTCGAGCTGGAGGACTACGAGGCCGACGACCTGCTCGGGACGCTCTCCCGGCAGGCGGCGGAGCGGGGCCTCGACGTGCTCATCGTCACCGGGGACCGTGACGCGCTCCAGCTGGTTGACGAGCGCGTGACCGTGCTGACGTCGGGCCGGCGCTTCTCCGACACCCGTCGCTATACGCCGGAGAAGGTTCGCGAGAAGTACGGCCTCACGCCGGAGCAGCTCATCGACCTCAAGGCGCTGATGGGCGACAGCTCCGACAACATCCCCGGCGTCAAGGGCGTGGGCGAGAAGGGTGCCACCAAGATGCTCAAGAAGTACGGCTCCCTCGACGAAGTGCTCGAGCACGTGGGCGAGCTCTCGACGCGCTACCGCAACGCCTTCGAGGGCCAGCGGGAGCAGGCGCTGCTGAGCCGTAAGCTGGGACGTATCGTCTGCGACGCGCCGGTGACGCTGGACCTGCAGACTGCGGCGCGTTGGAAGACCCACGACCGGGGGGAGCTGATCGACCTGATGCAGACGCTGGAATTTCGCACGTTGATGAACCGCCTGCGCGAGCTGCCCGGCGGCGTGACCGGCGTGCAGGGCCAGCTCTCGCTCTTCGGTGACGAGGAGGCCGAAACGCCCGGGGCGCCGGGAGCCTACCGTCTCGTCGCCGACGAGGTGGTGCTCGCCGAGCTGACCCGGCGCTTGCGGGAGGAGGCCGAGCGCCTGACCTTTGACACGGAGACGACGAGCACCGACGCCATGGCGGCCGAGCTGGTCGGTATCTCCCTGACCCACCGGGAGGGCGAGGCCTGGTACGTGCCGGTGCAAGCCCCGGCGGGAGCGCCGACGGTGCCCCTGGCGACCGTCCGGGAGCACCTGGGTCCGCTCTTTGCCGACCCGTCGCTGCCCAAGCAGGGGCACAACCTCAAGTACGACGTCGAGATCCTGCGGCGGGCCGGGCTGCCGGTGGCGGGTCTGGCCTTCGACACCATGATCGCCGAGTGGCTGATCAACCCGAACTCGCCTAATCTGGGGTTGAAGAACCTGGCCTGGGCGCGGCTGGGCGTGCGGATGACGCCCATCAAGGAGCTGATCGGCAGCGGACGAAACCAAAAGACGATGGACGAGGTCGCGTTGGACGAGGTGGTGCCCTACGCCGGCGCTGACGCCGACCTCTCGCACCGGCTGGTGAAGAAGCTCCGGGCCGATCTGGAGGCGCAGCAGCAGGTGGAGCTCTTCGAGACGTTGGAGATGCCGCTGGTCACCGTGCTGGCGGATATGGAGATGCACGGCGTCAAGGTCGACGTCGACTGGCTGCACACGTTGGCCGAGGAGCTGGACGGACGCCTGGCGCAGCAGGAAGCGGAGATCTACGCGCTGGCGGGCGAGCCCTTCAACGTTAACTCGCCGCAGCAGCTCTCCGGCGTGCTCTTCGATACGCTCGCGCTGCCCACCCAGGGCCTGCGCAAGACCAAGTCCGGCTACTATTCCACGCGGGCGGCGGTGTTGGAGCGCCTCGTCGGCGAGCATGCCATCGTCGAGCATATTCTGGCCTACCGCTCGCTCGCCAAGCTCAAGTCGACCTACGTCGATGCGCTGATGGATCTGGTCGATCCCGAGACGGAGCGGATCCACACCTCGTTCAACCAGGTGGCGACGGTGACGGGACGGCTTTCCTCCTCTGGCCCCAACCTCCAGAATATCCCCATCCGCACGGAGGAGGGCCGGCGCGTGCGCCGCGCCTTCGTCGCGGGGGAGGGCGCGCTGCTGATCGGCGCTGACTACTCGCAGGTGGAGCTGCGGGTGATGGCCCACGTCTCCGGGGACGCGGGGCTGATCGAGGCGTTTCGTCGGGGCGAGGACGTGCACGCCACCACGGCGGCGGCGGTCTTCGACGTGCCGCTAGATGAAGTCGACTACGACCGGCGGCGGATCGCCAAGGCCGTCAACTTCGGCCTGATCTACGGGCAGAGCGCCTACGGCCTCTCGCGGCAGATCGGCGTCAGCGTGGAACAGGCCGAGGCTTTTATCGCCCGGTACTTCGACCGCTTCCCCCAGGTCAAGGACTTTATGGAGCGCGTGCAGGAGGAGGCGGTCGAGAAGGGCTACGTGGAGACGCTGCTGCACCGCCGCCGCTACTTCCCGGAGTTAGCCGAGAACAGCCGGGCTTCCCATAACCGGCGCCAGGCCGCGCTGCGCATGGCGATCAACACGCCGATCCAAGGCACCGCCGCCGACATCATCAAGCTGGCGATGCTGCGCCTGCACCGTCGCCTGCGCGAGGAGCAGCTGGCGGCGCGGATGATCCTGCAGGTGCACGACGAGCTGGTGCTGGAGGTGCCGGAAGTCGAGCGCGACGCGGTGATCGGCCTGCTCCGCGAGGCCATGGGCGGCGCGTTCGCGCTGCGGGTGCCGCTCAAGGTGGACATCGAGGTCGGCACCAATTGGCAGGAGATGGAGCCGGTGGTTAGCTAGTGTTCTGTTCGGCGTCATGTGAGGGCGTGTGAGACAGTCTTACGTTGCCAGCCCTCGGAGTTTTTAACTCCGAGGGCTGAGCTCACTTTAGGAGTCCGATAGGTGCTCTCTGCGTTTTGACAAGCGCTAAGTAAGTCCGTAAAAGTTTCTTTACTCCAGACATATTCACCATCCGCTCCCCGTCCCCGTCTCGGGGACGGCTAATCGCGAACGTCTCGGTTCTAAAGAGACCGCCCCCGAGACGGGGGCTCCGAGCAAATGTTAACATATTTTGGCTCTTTTGGACTTCGCAGGATCAGACCGAAAACTTAACCACGGATTTCAC
>CAZCPK010000051.1:8651-13576 GCA_964500755.1 uncultured Anaerolineales bacterium | reverse complement strand
GAAACGGGTCATCGGAAAGTATTCGCTGGACGAACTGTACGGTTCTCTGGGCTCTGGGGGCGGGGAACTACCCCGACAGCAGCTTACCGCTGAAGTCCGTAGTTTTACCGCCGCCCGCATGAAGGACTACGGCATCGAGATTGTGGGAGGGAGTGTGGGGAATCGCATTGAGCCGACGAGTGAGGAGGTCAAGAAACAGCACGTCGACGCGTGGAAGGCGAGATGGGCCCGGCAGATCCTCACCAGCGAAAGTAAGATTGACGCCGAATATTTGCGGCAGTTAGGACGCGTGCGCGCCAGCGTCCTCAACGAGATGTTACATGATCTGATCGATCAGGCGAAGATCCAGCAGCGCATGGACGGGGATTTGACTCTCTCCTTCCTGGAGCTGAATTTCTTGCAGATGTTGGAGGACATCGCGCGCGACCCGACCGTTGAGCCGTTGCTGCCGGAGGCGACCCAGGCTGCGCTGAAACGCCGGCGTATAAGCAGGAAGCGAGAAGTAGAGGATAGAGAGGAAAGAGAGCGGAGATAGGGTATGTCGGAGAGAATGAGAAGAACCTCCTGGGACGAGGATAGTCTGGTTTTCATCGGTCTCCTCAAGTGGGGGGGCATCTTCGTTTTTACGGTGATCTATCTGCTCACGGCGCCGGAACCTTTACCTGCGATTGAGCTGGATCGCGAGGCGCCTCTCACCATCTTGTTCCGCCTGCTTATCCGGCTGATAAGTTACCCCCCGATTCTATTCTTGCTCTCCTTTACATTTGTCCGCCGTCACGTCCTGGGTATCCTGGATCAATTCTGTCAACGCATGTACGATCTCCCCGAAGAAGAGACGCTTTCTTACTGGAATAACCGTCGGAAGCTGGGGATGGAGGACGGATCAGAGAGGGGACGTACCCTACCTATCCGCCCGCAGACGTTTATTGAGCGGGTCCTTTTTGGTCTGTGGACGATACCGCCGCCAAAACCTATTCTGCCCGTGCGTGAAGGACGGGTGCTGCCGAGCGGCCCTCCTCTGATGCGCCGGTTCGGCGGCCCGGGATTTCTCAGTGTCGCTCACGACAACGCTGTGGTCATCGCCCATCACGGCGTTTTGACCAAGGTCCTGGGGCCGGATTTCCATAAGCTCAGGCCCTTTGAGAAAGTCTGGGACGTCGTGGACCTCCGACCCCAGCGTCGGGCCATCGTGGTGACCGCCAACACTCGCGATGGCATTCCCGTCACCTGCGAAGCAGAGATCCGGTTCCATCTGGATAACGGTGAGAAGGAGGCGCATCATGCGCTGCAGTTCACCGAGTACAGCAAGCGGGCGGTGCTTCAGGTGACGACGCAGAAGGTGGCCCTGGCGCCCGAGAAAGAGCAGCGGTTCACCGACTGGCGTAAGCGGATGGCCAGCGGCGTCCTGGACGGCAAAATCCGGGATTGGATTGAACGCTGGCGCCTGGACGAGCTGCTCGCCCCCGATTTGGAAGGCCCTCCTACCCTGGAGCGCATGCAGAAAGAAGTGGAGGCGGAAGTCAGGGAGACGGGCCTCAAGTTGGGGGTCTTTGTGGAGAACGTGGATATCAAAAGTCTCGAGCCTGATACCGAGGATATATCCAAGCAGTGGCTGGATCTCTGGAAGACCGAATGGGATCAAGTGCGACATAAGCGGGAAGCCGAGGCCAAGGCGGCCGGTACGGAGATTGTAAGGAAGGCGCGCCTGCAGGCCAAGGCGGAGCTGATCGTCGATGTCTTACAGAATATCGAGAGTCTTGAACCCCAGGAGCAGGTCTACCTGAGAGATAGTCATTACCTGGATTCCCTTATCTTCGTGCGCTTCATTGAAATCGTCCGCAAGATGGCTGAGAGTGATCCCCTGGTGCGCAGCACCATGTTTGGGGAAGGGAAGGATTTCTTGAAGCTGCTGGAATCGCTGAGAGAGTCACCGCTCTACAGTTTACTCGAATCTAAACGAGGTAATCTGGAGGTGACGAAAGATCTTGCGATCGATGCTGAGGGCAGCGATACCGAAGCGTCCGGAGATACTTGATGACGTCCCGAATGTCCAAGATCGTGCTTCCTGAAGATATGACGATCCTCTATCTTGTCCGTCTGCCCCAGACCGCTCCCCCGGCCTTCAGGAAAGCCCGCTCCTTCGTTGATCAGTCCCCGCGTTACGCTATTGATGAACTGTGGCGGGATACGCGGTATCTTCTGCAACATGCGCAGGCGCAACGGAAGTATTTCTACGCGGCGTTGGCGAGGCTTTATGAATCGGATCTCCATCGGCGGGCTAAGAATCTGGACGCGGCTAAGGCGTCTGCCAGACAGGCTAAGACCTGGCTTTCCATGCAGCTCAGGATTCTCGCTCGTTACCACGAGGGGATCGCCGATTATCAGCTGGGGCTTCTGGACTATCTACAGGGACGTAAACGTCCGACGTACCAACACCTGACGACGGCTCTGCAACTTTTGGATGAGGTCAAGGCCCTCTGGATTCGGGAGGGCGGGCACACGCACCTGGAGGATTGCAGAGATTTGTGTCATTGGATCACGAACATTTTAATTCTCTACGACGAAGTCTACGCTGCAGAGGATAAGATGGTGATCCCGGTCTACGAAGCGGACGACGTCGGAGAGGACGTCAAATATCATCTTGTGGAAGCGGTCGCCGTCTCCCAGGGACGACTTACCACGGCGACGGTTGATCGGCCGGCGCAGGTCAGGGAAGGAGATGAGGGATATGCCCTGCACTATTTTGCCGTAAGGGTGAAGCGCGACCGACAGTACGTGCGTGAGAGTAAACCGGGAGATCTCGTTATCGTTCAACGGACCTCTGCTTCACCAGCGGTAGACGCGGCCTCCCCTTCATCGAAGACGTCGCCGGTCTCAACGCCAAAGCGCGAATTTGAGTTTCATTTTCCTTATGGAGAGATAAAAGGAGAGCCACGCTTGATCATGGGAGGAGAAGAGGAGCAGTGATGACGAACGGAGAACACCAGGTACTGGTCATCGGCGCGGCCGGCCTCGACATGAACGTTCGCGCGCAAACCCAGGCCATCGAACTGGGTCAGTCGAACCCCTCTCACATTCGTTGGGGCTGGGGCGGGGTGGCCCGCAATATGGCGGAGAATCTGGCGCGCCTGGGCGCGGGGGTGCAGTTCATCTCCGCGGTGGGCGACGATACCTCGGGTCGTAACCTACTCAGCCAGTTGCACAGTGTGGGCGTAGAGACTGACGCGACGTTGATGCTCCCTGGGCAAAAGACGTCCGCGTATGTAGGCATCCATCAGGAGGATGAACGGCTCTGGGTGGCGTTCGATGATATGAACCTGATTCAACGGATCGGTCCGGCCCATTTGGAGGCCCATCGCGATCTCTTTGCCGATGCCGACCTTATCTGTATTGACGCTAATCCTTCCCAGCCCGCGCTCCAGAAGCTCTTCCAGTTGGCCCGCGAGTACGAAGTGCCCGTCTGCGCCGACCCCACGACCTCCATGTTGGCGCCGCGCCTGCATCCTTTCCTGCCGGAGATCACGGTCTTGACGCCTAGCCTCAAGGAGGCGGAGGCGTTGTTGGATCAAGCCTTGCCGGATACCAACGCGATTATGCAGGGCGTGCGCACGTTGGCCCAGCGCCGGGGAGTTGGCTTAGCGATTATCACGCTGGGCGCCGCGGGGCTCTCGTACGCCACCATCGACGAGAGTGGTCGCTTGCCGCCTTTTGAGGTGGAGATGGTCGACCCGGTGGGGGCCGGTGACGCCCTCACTGCCGCCGTGGCTTATGGTTTGTTGGAGGGGTTGCCCCCTGCCGAGGCCGTGCGATTGGGTCTGGCGGCCGCTGCGCAGACCCTCTCGTGCCAGGAGACGGTTTGTCCCAGGCTCAGCCTGGAAGTACTCTACAATCAACTGATTGTCTAGTCCCCGGTTTCCCCCGCACTATTCATCAGATGAGGAGCAAGCCTATGATGACCGCGGAAGAGCTCATACGCCTGCTAGACTTGTCCCCCCATCCCGAAGGCGGCTACTTCGGAGAGTCCTACCGGGCCTCGGAGTTCATTCCGCAGGCCGCGCTGCCGGAGCGTTACGCGGCCCGGCGTTCTCACAGTACCGCCATCTACTATCTCTTGACCTCGGAGACCTGCTCGCGCTTCCACCGTGTGGCTTCAGACGAGATCTATCACTTCTATCTTGGGGATCCCCTGGAGCTCTGGCAGTTGTTCCCCGACGGTCATGGAGAGCGTGTGACGTTGGGGAACCGCCCGCAAGCCGGCATGCGGTTTCAGCACGTCATCCCCCACGGCGTATGGCAGGGATCGCGGCTGGTCGCCGGGGGGCGGTTTGCGCTGCTCGGCTGTACCGTGGCGCCGGGCTTTGCCTACGCCGACTTCGAGTTGGCGGATCCGCAGGCGCTCCGCGAGGTATACCCCGACTTTACTTCGATTATCGATGCGTTGACGTGAGCACCTTGGGTCTCTTGGACTTTGCCGGGTAGTGGAGTGAGTAGCCCTAAAAGTAGTGCAGCAGGCTACGTTGATGGGCTCACCAGACCTCTTCTGCGTCGTGACAGGAAGCGCGTGGCAAACGTTGCCTTTGCATCCGGCGAAACCCCAAAGAGCCAGCACCTTTTCCGCAGAACCAGATCATCGTGGGTGTGTGCAATCCTACACATATTCAAATGGATTGTGTTATAATGCATTCGCTCTTCTTAACAAGACTGCATAAGTTTATCAATCAGCTCTAGAATGTTCGTAGTGAGCCACGAAGTCCTTGGACGAAGGGGCGTTGAGACGGCACTCCACTCCGTTTCGTGCAGGCTGTGCGCTCGGACTGCGAGCCTTATTTGTTTGGTGATAGAAATACTTTTCATCTCTTGCGGTGTTTCTAACAAGAGTGAATGCGTTTTGGTCGCGGGGATACATAACAAACTCAGGAGGAGAC
>CAZCPK010000051.1:0-8641 GCA_964500755.1 uncultured Anaerolineales bacterium | reverse complement strand
GGAGACAGTGCGTCGGACGACCCAGGTGTTGATTCGGGTAGGACTGGCCTTAATTTATCTGATTTTGACGGGGACGGCCAGTTTTGTGGTCTTTATCAGGGTACGGGAACTGGCTGCTGCGTCGGAGATGCTGCCCGCGCTCACCACTGAAGAAAAAGGTCCCAGCCCTAACGTTCAATATACGGAGGGCGAATCCCTGCCGACGTGGTCGGGTACCGAGCGCATCAACGTGCTTTTGTTGGGCATCGACGAACGCGCCCAATGGGACGAGTCTGCATGGCGTACCGATACCATGATGGTTCTCACGATCGACCCTGTCAACCGGGAAGCGGGGGTCCTCTCCATTCCGCGCGATCTCTGGGTCGAAATCCCTGGCTATACCCACGGGAAGATCAACATGGCGCACTATTTCGGAGATCATTACGATCACCCCGGCGGCGGACCGGCCCTGGCGATGGATACCGTCGAGCAGACGTTGGGGATTGAACTTCATCACTACGTCCGGGTCAATTTTCAGGCCTTTGTCAAGCTGGTGGACGAAATTGGCGGCGTCGACGTCAACGTGGAGGAAACCATCGACGATCCTCTCTATCCGGACGCCGGCTATGGCTATGATCCCTTCTACCTCGAGGCCGGTCAGCGGCATTTGGACGGAGAACTGGCGTTGAAGTACGCGCGCACCCGTCACTGTGGGAACGGGGACTTTGATCGGGCGCGGCGTCAGCAGCAGCTGCTTCTGGCGGGTCTGAAGCAGATCCGTCAGCCCCAGGTGCTGGCGCGACTGGTCGGGCGCGCGCCGGAGCTCTATCAGATGGTGGAGTCTTCCGTGGCGACTGACTTCAAGTTGGATCAGATGATCGCCCTGGCGGGGCTGGCGCAGGAGCTGGGCGTGGACGACGTGCGCTTCACGGTCATTGACGAGAACACCACTCAAGACTGGACGACGCCGGATGGCCTGATGGTGTTGGTCCCCATTCGGGACCGGATGCGCGAGAAACGAGACTATTTCTTGGGATTGAGCACGGAACGTGAACCGGCTGAGACGGCTGCGGAAGAGACGGCGACGGTTTCCATCCTTAACGGCACGCTGACAAACAGCCTCGCTCGTTCGACGGCGGAATATCTGGGCAGTCAGGGGGTTGCGGTGGCTAATTACGCCAACGCGGACCGTCAGGATTATGACACGACGCTGGTGATCCGCAATCGCGCAGGGGAGCAGCTGGCTCAGCGTATCTTGGAGCTGTTGGATCTTCCGGCAGCGGCGCTCGTGCACGGGGATAACCCGGTCGCCGAGTACGACATCGTGGTGATTATTGGGCTGGATTACGCGGAGCGGATGACGTCGGAGCCTGAGGCGCCTTGACGCAGCTCCCGGAGCGTATAGAGCGCCACCGGCTGCCGCTTGCCGCGCACGCTCTGTTCCCCCAGATTCTTCAGGGGGAAGGTGTCCGCCTCTAATTGAGTCACGGTGGTGGCAGCGATCAGGATGTCCATTGCGTAGGCTTTGGTCAGCTCCTCGAGCCGACTGGCGAGATTGACGGTATCGCCGATCACCGTATACTCCAGCCGCGATTCGCTGCCCACGTTACCGACCACAACCGGCCCCGTTGCAATGCCGATGCCGATTCTAAGCGTCGGTTCTCCTAACTTCCGCTGGCTTTCGTTGAACTCCCGTAACTTTTGGAGCATGCCTTGCGCCGCCTGTACCGCTGCGCCAGCGTGATCCTCCCGGGGATAGAGGGGCGTACCGAAGATCGCCAGTAGACTGTCCCCGCCGAATTTGTTGATCACCCCACCCTGTTCTTGAATTACCTCTGACATGGTATTGAAGTAACGGTTGAGCAACGCGATGAGCTGCGCTGCAGGCAACTGCTCGGTCAGCGTGGTGAAGCCGCGAATGTCCGAGAAGAGCACCGTCGCGACGGCCTCTTGTCCGCCCAGCTCCGCGCCGTGGGCGATAGCGTGTTCCGCCACTTCCGGCGTCACGTAACGGCTGAAGAGGCTGCGGATTGTAGCTTCCTCTTGTAGTCCGCTGACCATGGCGTTGAAGCCCTCGTTGAGTTCGCCGAACTCGTCGTTGGAGTAGACGGGTACGGAGGCATCCAGATCACCCTGCTGCACGCGCTGCATCTGATCGCGTAGGACGTTGACGGAGCGGATCATGGAGACGCCGATTGTGAGGGCCAAGGTCAGCGTCACCAGCACCGAGACAAGCAGGAGATACGCTTCTATGTAAAGGAAGTATGACAGCTCCACCAAGGGCTCGGGAGCCTGCGCGATCCGTTGCGCCTGGTAGTAACCACTGAAGGCCAGCAGTAGAATGGGAATGCTGCCCAGCACGAAGATGATCAGGATGCGTCGCTGCACAGTCATGCGGAATGCGGGGATTTCGCTTACGCGTCCTTGGGGGAAAAAGATGGGGATCTCCCGCTGCCACAGACGCTCGGTGATAAAGTAGACCAGGGTGGCGGAGATGCTGCCGGCAAATCCGCCCACGCTCAGGAACGTAGCGACGAAGTTTGCCCAGGAGAATTGCCCCGTATAGAAGGAGGTCATCACTCCAAAGAGCAGACCGGCGGTCAGCCACATGAACAGCGTGATGAGCGCCGTTTGGGCTGGGTAGTGTAAGGCTGTGCGTTGGACTTCTTGAGGCACCTCACCGGCGGCAGACGGCATCTGGCCCTTGTGGTACCAAGCTCGGAGTTTGGCATCCAGGCGTTTGCCGAGGTAATCCCCCACAACAAAAGGAATGGCTAGAAAGAAAATCTGAAGGTAGAGAAACCACGGGGAGAGCTCAACGTCTGTGGGTTCCGTGGAGAACGAGGTCAGAACGAAGAATATGATGACCAGCACGGCCCCCACGGCATTCGCCAGCAGGGTTGCGATGTCCAGACGGCGTTGGAGACGGCGCCGGCGTTCTCGTTCCTGGATGCATGCTGCACGACGTTCGCTATCCACGAGCGTTTTTCGGTCTGGGCTAGAAGAGAGACGGCTGGTCGGCTCTGTCATAAGGAATCCCCAGATGCTCGTACGCTCGTTGTGTCGCCGTACGCCCCCGCGGAGTCCGGTCGATGAACCCCAGCTGCAGTAGATAGGGCTCCACGACGTCCATAATCGTGTCGGAGGCTTCACCGATGGCGGCCGAGATCGTATCCAGGCCCACCGGCCCGCCGCTGAATTTTTGGATCACGGCCTGGAGGACGCGCCGGTCCAACTCATCCAGTCCGACCTCGTCGATCTCTAGCAAGGCCATGGCCTCCCGGGTGCTCTCGCCGTTGATGACGCCCTCGCCGCGCACCTGGGCGTAATCGCGCACGCGGCGCAGAAGCCGCAGGGCCACGCGCGGCGTGCCGCGTCCCCGCAGGGCGATTTCCGATTTACCGGCCTCGTCGATGGGCACGTCGAGCGCCTGCGCTGCGCGGGCGACGATCCGTTCCAATGCTTCCTGGTCATAGAAGTCGAGCCGGAAGGTGGCGCCGAAGCGCGTTCGTAGCGGGGCGGAGAGCAGGGCCAGGCGCGTCGTCGCGCCGACCACAGTGAAGTGCGGGAGGTTTAGCCGCACGGTCCGCGCGCCGGGGCCCTGCCCGATGACCAGATCCAGCGCGAAGTCCTCCATGGCGGGATAGAGAATCTCCTCCACCACTTTGCCCAGGCGGTGGATCTCGTCGATAAAGAGCACTTCTTTCTCGCGGAGATTGCTGAGGATGGCGGCCAGGTCACCGGCCCGTTCAATGGCGGGCCCGGCGGTGACGTGAATGGGAGCGGCCATCTCGTTGGCGATGATGTGCGCCAACGTCGTCTTGCCCAGGCCCGGAGGGCCGTAGAAAAGCGTATGTTCGAGCGCCTCGTTTCGCCCTTGCGCGGCCTCGATCAGGATGCGCAGGTTCTCGCGAACGCGATCCTGACCGATGAGAGCGTCGAGGGTTTGGGGGCGCAGCGCCCGATCCAGGGCGACGTCTTCGGGGCGGGCGTCAGGGGCGAGGGGGCGTGAATCCGTCATGGAACCTCAATCTGCTTCTGTCGTAGGCGCTTCGGTGGGGGCGTCGGGCGCCTCGGGCTGCTGATAGTCCGCGCCCAAAATAACGACGATGTCGTGGTCGGCGGTGGGATCGTTGCCGCTGACCACCGCCTCCTGGGTCAAGCCCAACGTCGTGCGCAGCGCTTCGGTCGTCACCGGCTTGGGACGGTTGACGATAATCAGCGTCGCCGTGTAGTCCTGGCGCTCGGCGTTGGCAAAGGTCGCGATGGGGAGCCCCTGCGCCTCCAGATACTGGGCCGCGGAGGCGGCCAGCCCCGGACGCTCGGTGCCATTCCGCAAAGAGATGACGGCTTTTTCCTGCTCCAGGGTTACCTCACCGGCCGCGTCTGCCTCGCCGAAGACGTAATCTCGAACCTGACGCATGCGCTCACGGAGTGGGACCAGAACCTGTCCGCCGTTGGGCGTCACCCACGGCTTTACGCAGGTCTCGTCAATCACGCCGAAGCGTATCTCGCTCCGGTCGACTTTGATGGCCAGCCCGCTCAGAGCTAACGTCTCATCCAACGTCATGTCGGTGCTGAGCGCGGTGTCCAGCGTGGCGTAGATGGTATCGGCTTTGCGCGCCAGCTGGGGCAATACTTGCAGGCTGGTGACGCGCTCCAGGGCCGCCAGCATGATCTTCTGCTGCCGGCGGGCGCGGTCGAAGTCGCTGTTGCCGTGCCGGGTCCGGGCGTACTTGAGCGCCATCTCGCCATCGAAATGATGCTGACCGGCCTCGATGTGTAGCACTTCCGTGCCGTAGTCGGCGGTGGGATAAGCGGTATCGTGGATGGTCTTCTCGACGTAGACGTCGATGCCGCCGATCAGGTCGATCAGATCGATAAAGCCCTGGAAGTTGACCCGTACGTAGTAGTCGATGGGGACGCCGAGATTGTACTCTACCGTCTCCACCGCCAGGCCCGGGCCGCCGCCGGGATGGTCGTAGAGGCCACCCAGCCGGTGGGCCGTGTTGATCCGGCCGTCGTCGAAGCCGGGGATAGGGACCCACAGATCCCGCGGGATGGAGAGCATACCGGCCTCCAACGTCACCGGATCCAGCGTCAGCAGCATTATGGTGTCGGTGCGGAAGGGCCCGGATTCCTGCTGGCGTTCGTCAATGCCCAGCACGAGGATCGTAACGCGGTTGGTGCCGGTCCACGTGGGAATGACCTGCCCGGCCTTGCGCTCGACGTTCGGGCTGCTGACCTCCCCGGGATCGGAGGGGCTGACGCCCGGGACGATCCCGGCATCAGAAGCGGTGCCGCGGGCCCAGGCCAGGGCAAATCGCCCGACCATCAACGCGATGATCAAGAAGATAAGCACCAATACGCCTGTCAGGATCAACGGAACGATGTTCTTGCGCTTGCGATAGTGATTTTGGGTTGTCATAGGTCCACTCTTCGTCTGCATTACGTGCAATTATACCACAGGCCCTCTGGATCGCCCTCGCGAAGGGCTTTTTACCTCAGCGGCGGCGTGTCTATCACTTTGAGGAGGGCTTGTTCCCAGCGGGCGACGGTTTCCTCCGGATCGTAGTGCTGTCGGACAAAACGCTGTCCTGCAGCTGCGCGCGCCTCTCGTACGACGTTATCTTGCAGTAGGGTGATGGTCGCGTCGGCGAAGGCCCCGGCCTCATCCGCGATTTCCAGGTGTTCGCCGGGTTTTGCGCACAAGCCATGGTTGCTGGCCGAAGTCGCCACGACGGGAACCCCCATGGCCAGGGCGTCGACGACCTTCTGCAACAGTCCGCCCGCCACCAGCATCGGCGAGACAAAGACGGCCGCCGCGGCGTACCAGGGCGCCAATTCGTCCACGAAGCCCGTGACAATGACGCGGTCGCCGTCATGCCGCGCCTGAATCTCGGGTGCGGGGCGCGAGCCAACGACGTAGAATGTCGCCGTCGGGACCGCCCGCTGCACCTGGGGCCAGACGTGGTCCAGGAACCACTGCACCGCCTGGATGTTGTAGTCGCGCCACATAGCCCCGACGAAGAGGACGTTAGGCCCCGGTACGGCGGCAGGTTCGACGTTCTCGTCGGAGCGGAGGTTCGGTGATAGCGGCAGCAGGTACACCGGTTGCGGGGCGCAGCGCGGCGCCAGCAGCCGTCGGTCACCCTCGGAGATGGCGGCGATCAGGTCGAAGTGGCGGTAGAGCCACGGCTCGGTTCGGTAGAAGAAGCGTTCCAGTAACTGCGAGCGTGCTTTTGCGACTCCCGCTTGTTGCTCGGCCTGCTGCGCCATCATGAACCAGTTGACGTCGTGGGCGCGGAACGAGGTGCGCGGATAACGCACGCCGGTAAGCGCGACCGCCGTCTGGGCGAATTCTACGTGGAGCACATCAGGACGGGTCTCGTCCAGGGCACGCTGCGTCGTCCGGCGGAGCGCCGCGTAGCTGCGGGCGAGGGCCCAGGGACGTGGGCCGGGCAGCGATGTGTGGTGTGGGGTCGTGTAGACGTGGTCGCAGAGCGGCTCCACCTCGGGCAGTCGCGCGTGTTCCTCGTCGGTGGCGCGCGCGACCAGCGTCAGGCGATGCCCGCGCGCCCCGAGCGCCTCCAGCAGCCGGAAAACAGACTGCCCCCCGGCGTGTCCGACGGAAGGGGCAGGGAACTGCTTATAGGCGACGAGAATCTGCGCCATACGGGGTCGTCTACTCCATTGTCACGGCGGTGACCAGCATCTGCGGGCGATTGCGCGCCTGCTGGTAGAAGTAATTGGAGAGCACCTTGCTTACCGCGCGCTCGATGTTCTCCTTGGGGGTGCCAGGCTGCGCGGATTTGAGAGTGTTACGTACTTCTTGCTTAGCCCCTCCCCATAACTCTGGGGAGACCTCGAAGTTGATGAAACCCTGAGAATCCAGTTCGGGCTCTCCAATCAACGTGCCCTTGCGCTCGTTATACCCGAAGACCACGCTGCAGACGCCGGAGGTGGCCAACGACTCACGCTCGCGGATGATCATTTCGTCGATGGACTCGCCGATCAATCCTCCGTCAACGAAGATGTACCCACCGGGAATACGCTCTCCCACCTGCATGCTGTCCCGGGTAAAGCGCAGCACGTAGCCATTTTCAACCACCGCTATATTTTTCTTGGGGATCCCGGTCTCTTCGGCGATGGCAGCGTGATGCTTGAGATGCCGCAGCTCCCCGTGAACGGGGACAAAGAACTTGGGTTTCACGATGTTGATCAACGTCCGCTGTTCCTCCTGGCTGGCGTGCCCTGAGACGTGAACCGGCGCCAGGGGATGGTAGACAACGTTGGCCCCTTGTTGGAAGAGCCGGTTGATCACGGCGTGCACTGTCTCCTCGTTCCCGGGGATAGTGTGGGAGGAGAGCACCACCGTGTCGCCGCGTGTTAAGCGCAGCGCCGAATGTCGCCCGGTCGCGAGACGCCCCATGATGGAACGGGTCTCGCCCTGCGAGCCGGTCGCCAGGATGGTGATCTTGTGAGGAGGTAATCGATTGATCTCGTGAAGCGGCAGCATCAGGTCATCGGGGACGTCCAGGTATCCCAGCTCTCGGGCCATTCCCACGTTCTTGACCATGGAGGTGCCGGCGACGGCGACCTTTCGGTCGAACTTCTGGGAGACGTCCATCAGCTGTTGGATGCGAGAGATGAGGGAGGCGAAGGTGGCGACGATGATCCGTCCGTTGGCCTGCCGGAAGACCTTGGCCAACGCGTCCGTCAACGTGCGTTCTGACGGGGTTGCACCGGGTTGATCGGCGTTGGTGCTGTCCGCGAAGAGGGCCAGGACCCCGCGCTTGCTGAACTCGACCAGCTTGCTGATATCCGTTGGCCAACCATCGACCGGCGTGTGGTCCAGCTTGTAGTCTCCGGTGTGGACGATGAGTCCGACCGGCGTCGTGATCCCCAGTCCGACCGCGTCCGGGATACTGTGCGCGGTATGATAAGGCTCGATCTTGAAAGGGCCGAGGTTGATCTCGTCCCCTGGGGCCATAGTGTGTAAGGTCACCTGCTTGCGCAAGCTGCTGCGCATATTCACCTCAATGAGTCCACGCGTGAGTTTGGTCGCGTAGACCGGAACGTTGAACTCCTTAAGGAAGTGCGACAGCGCTCCGATGTGATCCATGTGGCCGTGAGTGATGACGACGCCGCGTACGCGCTCTTCCTTCCCCCGGAGATACTCATAATCCGGGATGATGTGATCCACGCCCAGCATATATCCTTCGGGGAACATCATACCCGCGTCAACGACCAGAATATTGCGGCCATACTCGAAAACCATCATATTTTTTCCGACTTCCCCCAGGCCACCTAGGGGAATAACTTGCAATTTTTCCATTTTACTTCAACCTATTAATCTGTATGTGTGCATATTAACAAAACCAACTAACATCTTCTCTCCAGGCGTCTCTATCTTTTCGGAGGAAGCCCGGGTGTATCCGCATAAAGCTCCCCTTCACCAAAGAGGGGGGATCAAAAGCGATAAGCATAGTTAAAAAGTGCTACATCTTTGAATTAATGGTAACATGAGAGGGGCTTGTGTCAAATGTCCGCTTCGGTAACGTTATCATTTGACTTGACGCGATGTCAGGTAAGCCGGGCAAACGAAGCCGGGTTGATGACCTGGGTACGCGTTGCCAGGAGGCGCTGAGCAACCTTAGAA
>CAZCPK010000050.1:11280-13805 GCA_964500755.1 uncultured Anaerolineales bacterium | reverse complement strand
ACAGGAAGCGCGTGGCAAACGTTGCCTTTGCATCCGGCGAAATCCCAAAGAGCCACAAGAGCTTCATCTCGTAACAGACAAACTTTTGCCTCAAAGTGATAGGTAGCTAATACCGTAATTTAAGTAATTTGCTCTCGGCGCTCTCTGTGATCTCTGCGGTAAACATGCTTTTTCAGCAGAGCCACTATTGGTCGAACGTCATCCGAACCCGTCAACATTGCGCTGAAGCGCGTTACTACGAACTTTTTTCTTGCTCGTTAAGGCCGAAGGTCCAACGTGTCACCCTACAGGGCGGGGACGGGCGCAGCCAGCGGCGCGCCGATGATCGTGCCCTCGCCCGCCAGCGCCCGCTGCAGCGGGCGCGGCTGCCGTCCGTCGGCGAGGATGACGCGCGTCACCCCGGCCTCCAGCGCCTCGGCGCTGCCCAACAGCTTGCGCTTCATCCGCCCACGCGCGTAGCGGTCCATGTACTGACGGACCGACCCGGCGGGCACGTGGTCGACACGCGACGTCTCATCGGTCACGTCGCGCAGCAGTCCGGGCACGTTAGAGAGGATGACCACCGTGTCGGCGGACAACGCCGCACCCAGGGCCCCGGCCACCCGGTCGCCGTCGACGTTGAGCGGCTCCCCCTCGTAGCTGATGGCCAGCGGCGCCACCACGGGCACGTAGCCGGCGTCCAGCAGTCCGCGCAGCAAGTCGCCGTTGACCCGCTCGATCTTGCCGCTGTAGCCGCCGCGCAGGATCTTGCGCTTACCGTTCTCGACGATGCGCAACACGGCCTTGCGCTGCCCCTCCAGCAGGCGCCCGTCAACGCCCGAGAGCCCCACGGCGTTGACGCCCTGCTGCTGCAGCGACGCGACCAGCCGCTTGTTAATGCGACCCGCCGTCACCATGGCGAAGATCTCCAGCGTCCGGCGGTCGGTGTAGCGGCTGGCGTGCCCCGAGACCGAGGTCACGAAGCGGGGCGGATGCCCCAAACGCTCCGAGATCACGTTGGTCTCGTGGGAGCCACCATGGACCAGGACGACGGGCTCTCCCGTCGCCGCCACCTCGGCCACGTCCGCGCAGACCGCCGCCATATCCAAACCTTTTCCTCCCCCAGCTTTCACGATCAACATCTTACACGCCTCCTTGAAAATGGTCTGTTGGTCACTTGGTCTCTTGGTCACTTGGTCGTTTGGTCACTTGGTCACTTCGTCGCTTGGTCACTTGGTCTCTTGGTCGCATGGGACTTTACGTCAGATGGGGTGCAGGCCGGAGAAGTCCAACCCCAAGGTCTCCGGGAAGCCCAACATGACGTTCATGCACTGGACGGCGCCGCCGGCCGCGCCCTTCATCAAGTTGTCGATAGCGGAGACGACCACGACGCGCTCCCCGGCCGCGTCGACGGCGAAGCCCACGTCGCAGTAGTTCGCGCCCGCCAGCAGTTTGGGCTCCGGATAGCGGTGAATCCCCCGCCGCGAGCGGACCAGCCGGACGAAGGGCTCGTCACCGTAGGCGGTGCGGTAGAGCTGCCAGAGCTCCCGCTGCTCGACCGGCTCCCGCAACAGGCAGTGGGCGGTCGCCAGCGCGCCGCGCACCATCTCCACCGAGGTGAGGGTCATGTGGACGTCCGGGCGCGCCGGGTCGAGCGCCAGCTCCTGGATCAGTTCGGCCATGTGCCGGTGCCCGGTAGGTCGGTAGGTGCGGACCACACCAGAGCGCTCAGGATGGTGCGAGGCGGACGACGCCTTGTTGCCGCCCTCCGAGGAACCGACCTTGACGTCGACGATGGCCGTCCGCACCAGGTCGTGTTGATAGAGCGGCCTCAATCCCAGCAACGAGACAATGGCGTTGCAGCCGGTCCCGGCGACGTAGCGCGCGTCGGACAGCGCCGCTCGGTGCAGCTCCGGCGCGCCGTAGACAAAGTGCTCGAGCCAGACGGGCGCGGCGTGCGCGTGGCCGTACCAGCGAGGATAGGCGTCGGGGTCACGCAGGCGAAAGTCGGCGGAGAGGTCGACGATGCGGTCGGCCAGCCCGGCGAAGTCGTCGATGCGCTGCATGGCCTCGCCGTGGGGCAGCGCCAGGAAGAGCAGCTCGCACGGTTCCAGGTCGGCCAGCCGGCGGAACTGCAGGCGGGTGCGGTCGCGCAAGTTCGGGTGAACAAAGTGGGCGTACTGTCCCGCGTACCGCTCCGAGGTCAGCTGCGTCACCTCAACGCGGGGGTGCGCGAGCAGCAGACGCAGGAGCTCGCCCCCGGCATAGCCGGAGGCGCCGACGATAGCTGCGCGGATCATACACCACCTCCCCGGGCGATGGTCGCCAGATAGTCGACCATCACCCCCGGAATGTCCACGCCCGTCGGCTCGATGCTGTTGCGAAACTCCGCCGTGTGGTTGACCTCCCCGACCAAAAGCCGCCCCTCGGCGTCCTCGAAGACGTCCACGGCGAGGATACCGCCGCCGACCGCCTCCGCCGCCGCGCAGCAGAGATCGTCCAGCGCCGGAGTGATGGGGCACGGCGTGGCTTCACCGCCGCGCGCC
>CAZCPK010000050.1:0-11270 GCA_964500755.1 uncultured Anaerolineales bacterium | reverse complement strand
GTAGATCGCCGCGACGGTCCGGTCGCCGACGACGAAGGCGCGGATATCGCGCCCCGGTTTCTCCACGTAGGCCTGGACGTAGGCGACGCCGTGCTGATAACCGCCCAACGTCTTCTTGTGCTCCAGCAGCGCCTCGGCGGCCTCGCGGTCGTTGACCTTGGCCAAGAGACGGCCCCAGGAACCGTGCACGGGCTTGAGCACCACGGGATAGCCCCAATCCTCAATCAGCGCCAGGGCCTCGCGCGGCGTAAAGGCGACGCCGGTGCGCGGCGTGAGCACGCCGGCCTCCTGCAGGGCCACGCTGGTGAACAGCTTGTCGCCGCAGGTGGCGACGGTCCGGTGCGCGTTGACCGCCGGGACGCCCAGGCTCTCCAGGTAGCGCGTGACGTAGAAGGCGCGGGTGTGACTGAGACAGCGGACCAGGACGGCGTCGTAGGCCGACCACGCGGCGCGGGCGCTCCCCTCGTCGGACGCGGGCGCCACGTCGAGGCGCAGGGTCCGCGCGTCCAATCGGTCGTACGAGAGTCCACGTTCCTCCAGGGCCGCGAAGAGGAGTTTCTCCTCGACGCGGACCCGGGAACAGATGACGGCGATCTGCATCGTTCACTCCCCCCAGTCTTCCTCGACCTCGGGCGCCAGGCTGACGGTGAGGGGCTCCAGTGACCGCACCTCCAGCTCCACACCGCAGTCGGGACAGACGACGATCTCCGCGACCTCCACGTCAGACGCCAACGCCAGTTCAGCAGCACATTCAGGACACGATACCATGATACGACCTCCTTGAACTAAAAAAATGGACCGTAGCGAACGAGGAGCACCAGATCCCCCCATAACAAAAGCGCGATGGCGACAAGCCACCGCGCAAAAGAGAAGCGCCGGTCTCTGTCCGAGGCCGGCGCTTGAATTCTAAAGCCGCAACACGCTCAAAAGGCGTCTACCCAGACAAAGAGGGCTCCTCTTGAACGTTGCGCTTCAAACGATTGATCAATGTAATAGGGTGATAGATCCGCATAGTCTTATATTTGCTCCTGTTCCTTGCCCGATAGTCTACCAACCTCCCCCAAATTGTCAAGGGCGACTTCGATGGATGAGTATCCACAGCGCACCGCAGAGCCCCCGGAGGGCACAGAGAAAACGGATTCTTTCTCTGCTTGCTCAGCGCTCCCTGTGGTGAAAACCCGCTGGACGCCGTGAACGATAGTAGACTTATGGATACTCACCTGCGGCTTTAAACGTCCATGGGGTTGAAGGCAGGTGGCGGCGCGCCGCCCTGCTCCATGTCGCGACGGGCCAGGAATCCACCACCGACCAACAGCAGCGCCCCGCCCCACTGCCACCACGTCAACGTCTCACCGAGCAGGAGCATCGCCAGCGCCAGGCTCACCACCATCTCCATCAGGTTGAGGATCACGGTCTGCACGCCGCCCAGCTTCTCCATACTGAAGAACATCGCCATCCGCGAGAGGGCGGTAGTCACGCCGAGCGCGACAATCGCCCCCCAGCCGTCGACGGAGACATTGGCGACAATCCCCCCGCCGCTGGCCCACCAGGCGACGGAGACGGTCACCGCCATGCCGCTGAGAATATAGAGCGTAGCGGAGCGCGCCGGCACGTCGGCGAGCACCCACTGGCCCATCACCATATACCAACCGTTGATAGCGGCCGAGGCAATCATCAACATCACACCCAAGTAGTCGGTGGGGTTGGTGGTCGACCAGGGCGAGGTCACGAGAAAGACGCCGATCAGTGAAAGACCCAATCGCGAAAGCGTCAGCCGGGAGATATCTTGACCGGAGGCCACCAGAAAGATGACGACCCAGACGGCGTAGAGGGTACTGAGGAGGGAGGCCGGCGCCGCGTCGATGCGGGCCAGGCCATTGTAGTAAAAGATGGAGCCCAGGCCATTGACGGCGCCCACGAGCACGCAGTTGAACAGGTCCCGAACCGAAAGCCGTAATAGAGATCGCCAAAAGATGAGATAGACGACTGCCAGCAGCAGCGCGGCGACTACGGTGCGCAGCGCCGCGAGCATCATCGACGTCACACCGGCGCGATAGGCCAGCTTGCCCAAGATGGGAGCCCACCCCAGGAGGAAAGAGCCCAGGAGACCGCTGGTGATACCAACTCGACTACGCCGGAGCGTCTGCTCATCCTTCATAATTGCTCTCCACGTGCGAATTAGGACTTACGTGCTATACTCCTTAGCTATGGACCACCGAAGAAAACGTATCCTCCTATTGCTGGGCGTGCTGGATTTAGTCGTCATCGCAGTACTGGGGTGGTATGCGTGGCAGCTACGCCAATCAGAGCCCCCACTTGCTCCAGAGCTGTATGCTGCGTGCAGCCAGAGCTTGCTCGAGACGCTGCCGAGCCATCTCTCACCCACGGTGACCTGGAAACAGCGCGTGTTGTACGTGCGTCTGACCGCGCGCTATCCGACGTCGACGCCGCCGCCGAGCAGCGCACAGCTGCTCTGGGTGGTGCTCGACGCCCTGAAGCCGCTGGCGAACGCCGACTGTCTCTTCCCGAACGAGGTCGTGATCGTGATTACCGCGCAGAGCGAGGCGGAGACCCACGGGCACCTCATCCGCCTCTACGGCCCCGACGTCGCAGACTGGGCAGCCGGCACGCTGAGCGAGGAAGAGCTGGTCAAACGAGGGATCTACCGGGACAACGCCACCGCTACACCGTCCGAACCTGCACCTCGCCGGAGACGCTATTGACGATAGCGTAGGTCGGCGGACCGAAGCGTCCCATCAGCTCGCCGGGATTGACCAGCAGCGTCTCCCCCACCCACTCGTGACGCGCCTCGTGATCGTGCCCGTAACAGACGAGGTCATAAAGATCGGCGTGGGCCAACGCCCGGCCCAGGCGATCGTAGTGCACCACACCGACCCGATAGCCATCCAGATCGACTTCGGCGAAGACGCCGTGCAGCTGCACGTTCGGCAGCCGGTGCGCGATCTCCGTCATCAGCCACTGGTCGCCGTCGTTGTTGCCCCAGACCACATGCACGGGGCCGGAAAAGCCCTCGCCCAACGCCTTGAGGGTAAAGGGTGCGTTGAAGTCGCCGCAGAAAATCACCACGTCAACGTCGGCCTGCTGCATGTCGACCAGGGCCTGCTCCAGCGCCGAGAGGTTATCGTGAATGTCAGAACAGATCGCCAGCTTCATTCTAAGCCTCCTCGCGTTTCCAACGCTTCCAGCATGCGATCCGGCTCGTTGGTGATCACGGCATCGACGCCCCACTCGACCAACCGCCGGCCCAGCGCCACGTCGTCCACCGTCCAGGTGACCACGCGCTTGTCCCGCCGGTGCGCGCGCGCAACCCACCGGCGCGTAAGCAAAACAACCTGCGGGTGAATTGCCTCGTGCGGCGTGATAGGCATGAAGAACGGCGTAAGCGGGGTCAATAGCCCATAGAGCAGCCCACAGAGGAGCTCGGGAGCCAACCGCCGCGCAACGTGGAGCTTATAGGGCTCAAAGGACGAGAGCCACACGTAGTCGGTCAGTTCGAAGCGGCGCACCAGATCGATGACGGCAGAGACCACGCCGGCGTTACGACCGCCGGCCGGCTTCAATTCGATATTATAGAACAGGGAGCGTCCCAGGGTCGCAAAGACGGCTTCCAACGTAGGTACCGGTTCACCGGCGTAGGCCGGATCGAAGCGAGCACCCGCATCCAGCGCCGCAATCTGCGCCGCCGTGAGCTCCGTCACCCGCCCCGCGCCATCCGTCGTCCGCGCCACGTCCTCGTCGTGAATGACCACAGGCACGCCGTCGGACGTCAGATAGACATCCAACTCCACACCATCCGCACCCAGCGCCTGCGCGCGCTCAAACGCCGCGAGGGTGTTCTCGGGCGCCAGGTGGCTCGCGCCCCGGTGCGCCAGGATCAACGGAGTTCGTTTCCGCCACAGTGACGAAAAGGTAGCCACTTTACAACTCCACGAAGTAGGAATCCGCCGCGCGATCGATCAGCTCCTTGCTCAAAGACGGCGGTACGTTGAGATAGTTGGCAATATCGATAATCTGGTCCAGTAAGTCTCGCGGATGACAGGCCCGAGGCTCACGGTTTGCCTTGATGTAGTGTTCCTGGATAAGATACGCCAGCGCCCGATCGTTCCACTCGATCTCCTTACCCTGACAGACACGTTTGAATATCTCCCGATACCCATCCCAGGAGGGGTTATCCACCTCAATCTTATGGCGAATGCGGCGCAGAAAGGCCTCATCCACCAGGTCTTTGGGGGCCAGGTTGGTGGAGAAGACGATCAAGACCTCAAAGGGAATCTCAATCTTGCGACCGGTGTGCAGTGTAAGGAAGTCAATGCGCTTTTCCAGCGGGACGATCCACCGGTTGAGCAGGTCGCGCGGGCGCACCTGCTGCCGGCCAAAGTCGTCGATCAAGAAAATTCCCCCGTTGGCTTTCATCTGAAACGGCGCCTCATAATACTTATTGTTGGAATCGTAGACCAGGTCCAGCCCTTCCAGGGTCAATTCACCGCCCACCACGATAAAAGGCCGCCGGATCCGCACCCAGCGAGGGTCCAGGCTGCGTCGAGCCTTGCCTGATTCCTCAACCGTCACGTGATTGACGTTATCAAAGACCTTGATCACCTGACCTTCCACCTCTACAGCGTAGGGCATGTAGATATCGCCCTCCATCAGCAGAGACCCCACGGCTTCGGCAATGGAGGTCTTGCCGTTACCGGGAAATCCGAAGAGGAAGATAGAACGCCCGGAATTGACCGCCGGTCCGATCTGCTCGAAGGTATCCTCGTTGAGTACGAGATGCGAGAGCGCCTGACGCAAATTGCGCTGGTGAACCTGGACGTCCTTGAGCCCCTGTTGGATAATGGACTCATTGTACAACGCCAACGGCACCGGCGCGGCCCCCGCGTATTCCGAACGTTCCAGAGCATCCCGGGCCATATCGCGTCCCCTGGAGGTCAGGACGTATTCGTAGGTCGCCTCGGAGAACCCTCCCATGGAGCTCCCCGCCCCCCGCACCTCACACAGCCGTTCGCGCTTCAGAAACTCCAGGGCCTCGCCGACGACGCCGGCGAAGGGAAGACACATCCGGTTCGCCAGCTCCCGGCCCGAGACATTACTCTCAAAGTAGAGAATCTTGAGCGCGAGGTCCGTCAGAAATCCGATATTGAGTCCGGTTTCCTTAATGCTCCGGGGGGCTTTCGGACTGAAAGTCCCCGTGGTGATCAACCGCTCTTTTGCCATGCTTTTACCTCCAAACTACGATTCCGATCGTAGAACGTCCGATCGCAGACGTACATCCACGTTAACTTGAAAAACGCGCGTCACCACAATAATTATACCGTGAACCGCGCAGGTTCCAAGGATAATCCGGCGATTTTTTACCGAATTCCAACGATAGAGCTGCCCTCCGCGTCCGGTTTCAGTAAAGCTTATGCGGGGATGACAAAGGGATCACGGGGCAGATCAGTCAAGACTTCTGCGCCGTCGGCGGTCACTGCAACGTCGTCCTCGATCCGTACACCGCCCAGATCGCGGATGTAAACGCCCGGCTCCACCGTAAAGGTCATCCCGGGCGCCAGTTCCGTCTCATCCCCTTGCATGATGTTGGGCAGCTCATGGGTCTCCAAACCAAGGCCGTGACCGGTACGGTGCACGAACTCCGGGCCGTAGTCCGCGGCCTGGATAACGTCCCGGGTCACCGCATCGACCTCCGCTGCCGAGATGCCCGGCTTGACGACAGCACAACCGGCGCGGTTGGCCTGCAGGACGATCTCATGCACCTTGCGCAAGGTTCCCTCGGGCTCTCCGAAGACGACCATGCGCGTGATATCTGAAGCGTAACCCGCGACCTTGGCGCCCCAGTCCACTACGACCCAGTCCCCGGACGCGAAGGGACGCTCGCCCGGCGTCGCGTGCGGCAGCGCACTGTTCGGTCCTCCCGCCACGATCGGCGAGAAAGCAAGGTCTTCCGCGCCGCCGTAGAGCAGCGCCGCCGTAAGACGCGCCGCCGCCTGCTTCTCCGTCATCCCCACGCGCAACTCCGTAAGCCACGCGCCGAACGCCTCCTGCGCGATCTTCACGGCGCGGCGCATGGCTTGCAGGGCGGCAGCATCCTTCGTCATCCGCAACTGGGCGAAGAGCTCCTCGGCGGAGATCAGCTCGGAATCGGGCGCGTAGCGTTCGAGGATCCGGGCCTCGAAGAGCCGCATGTGCTGCGCCTCGACGCCGATCCGCGCCTCGGCGAGCTCCAGGCTGGCGCACGCCTCGTGAAAGGCGAGCGCGTAGCCTTCCTCGTCCGTATAAGCGAACGTATCAAAAGCCGAAGCCTTCTCGGCCTCTAGAGCGGGGAGCACCAACGCCGGCGCCTGGTCAGAGGTGAGAAACGCGATCACCGGACGCTCGCTCAGATGAAAAGAAAGCCCGGTCAGGTTGAATAAATTAGGACCCGGGATCAACGCCAGAGCGTCCAGGCCCTGGGCCTGGGCCAGATTCAACACTTTTTCCATCCGCTGCTCATTCATAAGAATACCTCCATGGATTTCAATATGCCAGTTGCTCTACTCAAGACGACCACCTATGGTACAATACCAGGCACGGTATAAGCGGCGCTGACGTAACACCAGTCAAGCCGACACCCGAGCATCGCCCGCAACAAGCGCGTCAAGAGGAGGAGCACACGCTATGATTATCCGACTGCCAATTGGGCTGGTGGGATCCAATACCTATCTAATCTACGACGAGAAGACCCGAGAGCATCCCGGCGCCATCGTGGATCCCGGAACCGAGTCCGTCGAGCGGTTGCAGCAGAGAGTGGAGACCGAGGGGATGGACGTCAAATACATCATCAACACCCACGCGCACTTCGACCACGTGGCGGCTAACGCTCAACTGAAGAATCACTACACCGCCCCCCTCGTCCTGCATCGCGCCGACGAGGAGCTTCTGCAACGCGGCGGGGGCGCCTCCTGGTTCAACGTCGCCTACATTCCCTCGCCGGCGCCGGACGTCCTGCTCAACGATGGGGACGAGCTGCACATCGGCCGCCTGCACCTGCGCGCGCTCCACACGCCCGGACACACACCCGGCAGCATCTGCCTCTACATCCCCGAGCGCCGAGCCCTGTTGACGGGGGACACGCTCTTTCCCGGCAGCGTAGGTCGGACGGACCTCCCCGGCGGGGACGCACGCCAACTGACGGAAAGCCTGCGTCGGCTGCTGGAGCTCCCCGATGAGACTACCATCTATCCGGGACATGGGGAGAAGACCACGCTGAAACAAGAACGGCGTCAAAATCCCTGGCTGCGACGCATCCGGCGCAATTCGCACGCCTGACCCCTAACGTCGCTGCCCCCTCCGGAGAGGGGGCAGACGAGGAACGCGTCACGACTAACCCGAGAGCGAGCGCAAAAGTCCCAGGACGCTAAGGCCGAGTTTAACGGCTTCCCCGGGCTTGGGTGGATCGATGTGCTCATGTCCTTCCTCATCGACCATGACCTCACTGGAGTTATAGTAAAGCCAGCCGGCCAACGCTCCAACGGCGGCACCCAAAACGCCTCCGATCAACAGGGTCTGCGTCTTCGCTTTCATACAAACCTCCTTGAAAAGATCTTTTTAATAATAGATTGCACCATACGCACTCTGCTGTGAATCTGGATAAAAGGTTCCGCCACGGTGTGCGAGGCTCGCTCCACAGCGAGACGCGCCTTTTCGGCGTAAGAGAGCGCCAGGCGGAGATATTGCTGCACGACGCCCCGCAAGCGATGCACAGCGTAGACCAGAAGCGCAAAGATCGCCAACGGAACCAACGCTGCCACCAAGGCTTCCAGGCTGAGAAAGATCAGAGCGATATCTCTGGGGGTACCCATATTCAAACTCCTCTCACTCTTCACAGTGTACAACAGCGAATAAATCTGAAGGTTGATCCATTGGGAGATTACGTTCTCAGTATAACGTGAGTGCCGTGAAAGACAAGCATCACCTCATCAGCAGTAACCATAACGGAGGCCCCAGCAAAAACAGACCGACCACCACCGCCACCAGTGCGGAGAGCAGAACCGCCCCGGCGGCCATGTCCTTTACCAATTTGGCCAACGGGTGATAGTCGGGGCTGGCGAGATCGACCAACACCTCGGCCGCGGTGTTGAAGATTTCCGCCACGAGCACGAGCCCAAAGGTCAGCGCCAGAACCGCCCAGGCGCCCGGCGACAGTCGCAACCAAAGACCGATGACGATGACCACACCTGTGATCATCAGGTGAATGCGAAAATTCCGCTGGGTTCGTGCGACGTAAAAGAGGCCAGAACCGGCAAAGCGGAAGCTCATCCAGAGCGACGGCGGTTTACCGGAGGGATTCATCTCACTCCGGCAACGGCGCGTTGATGTTGAGCAGATCGAGGAGCGCGCCCTGCACCGTCCACATCCGGGTCTTCTCCTCGGGCGTCGCGTGGTCGTACCCCAGCAGATGCAGGGTCCCGTGGACGATCAGCAGCTGCAGCTCCGCCATTAACGCGCAGTGCGCCTCCTCGGCCTGGGCTTTCGCGCGGGGCAGAGAGATAACAACGTCCCCAAGGTACCGGGGATGCTCTTCACTGCCCGAGGCGAACGGGCCGCGCGTCTCGTTGGAGAACGACAGCACGTCGGTCGGATAGTCCTCGCCTCGGAACCGCCTGTTGAGCACCTGGATGGAAGCATCGTCGGTGAGGACGATGGTTAACTCCACCGGCTCCTCCACCCTCTGTTGTTTCAATACGGCCAACGCCGCGACACGCAGATATTTGAGTTCAATATTTTCCGGTAGCGACACCTCGGTCTGTACCTCAATTACATGTTGAATTGTCACACTGTAGCCTCAACCTTCTCTTCGGTGTTTTCTTCTCGTTTCGGATACTTGATGCGCGGATGATAAGCGCCGCGCAGGATGTCAATGTACGCAGATTTCACAATCTCCAGTTCGCGCATGGTAATAGGGCATTCGTCCAACTGTCCGTCCTCCAGACGAGCCCCGAAGATGCTCGAAATCACACCGGCCAATTCCTCCGGTGAGGATGGGCGCGCGGCCCGCGTCGCGGCTTCGCATCCGTCGGCCAACATCACCAGCGCGGTCTCCCGACGCTGCGGACGCGGACCGGGATAACGATAGAGGGACGCATCGACCAGATCCTTCTGCCCGTCCGCCGCCTCGATGGCCTTGTGATAGAAATAGCTGACAAGCGTGGTCCCTTGATGCTCGGGAATGAAGGCCTGCACCTCGGAGGGTAGATGATATTTGCGTGCGATCTCCAAGCCATCCTCCACGTGCCCGATCAGGATGTCGGCGCTGGTTAATGGATCGAGACGATCATGGGGGTTGTTCATGCCCTCCTGGTTTTCGACGAAGAAGTAAGGGCGCGCCAGTTTTCCAATGTCGTGATAATAGGTGCCGGCGCGGGTAAGCAGCACGTTGGCGCCGATGCGCTCGGCGGCTTGCTCCGCCAGGCTGGCGACCATCATCACGTGATGGAAGGTCGCCGGCGCCTCATGGAGCAGACGTTGCAGCAAAGGGTGATTGGGCCGCGTCAGTTCAATCAGGCGAAAGGTAGTACAGAGATCAAAGAGCGGCGCGAGCAGGAAAAGACCGCCCAGGGTGAGCCCCCCCGCGATCAACCCACCCAGCAAACTGGCACCTCCGTCCATTAGTAAAGATAACATATCAGGCTGCGCTTCGGTGGTCGAAAAGGCGAGTCGCACCAATACCCCCGCCAGACCGCCCAGTAATCCAGAGCGAAAGATCGACCCAGTCTGCTCATAGCGGGGCAGAGTCAGCGCCGCGGTGAGCCCATTGGCCGAGAGGAGGATAACCGGAAAGAGCGTAAAGCGATTGATCCACCCCGCGATCACACTTACAAAGAAGACGCCGCCGACGGCCGTAGGATACCCGGCCGTCGTGACGAGCAGCATACCCAGCGCGGCCACAGGAAACAGATACAGCAGTAGCGGACCGGAGGACATCAGTAGCTCGGTCAATAGAAGAAAGACGACCAGCAAGAGCAACACCACGCCCTGAATACGGGGACGACGGAGCACGGAGGGGGCCAGGCGAAAGAGATAAAATCCCAGTAGCCCGGTCGCAGCCAGGGCGAAGAGACTCAGGTAGCCGGCCTCCTGCCAGTTCCACTCCCGGCCTGTCAGGCCAACCTCCTGGAGCGCCTCCATGGTCTCCGTGTCGATGACCTCGCCCTCGCGCACGATCACCTCTCCCCGCCTTATTGTGCGAAAGACCGGCTCCGTCTCCTCGGCGGCGCGCTGCCGAGCCCGCTCGGTGGCTTCGGGATCGTAGAAGCTATTGGGACGCACGAAACGTCGGACCAACGCCGCCACAAGACTGGCCTCGTCCTGCGGTAGATCCAGCGGAACCTGAAGGGAGACACGATCTCGCACGTCCTCAAGATCCCGCGCCCGGATCTTCTCTCGGCGCATCACCTGGTCCAGAAGACCGCGCGTCTCTAACTGTACGCGATTCCACCCGGCGTCAGAAAGCGTGAGTAACGTTCCCCGGTCACTGCCGGATAGATCGTTCAACTCTGGAACAGCGGTAACCCAACTACGTTTCTGGGCTTCCGCCGCGTACGGATCAGCCCGTACAGCGGTCAGAAAGTCAAGCACCTCTCGCAGCCGTCGGAGTTGCGTGCGGGCGATGGTGGGATCCGGAGGGGTATACAGCGCCTCGACCTGGGCCGTAGCGAGCTCCTGGGCCCGTCGGCTGGCGAGCTCACTAATATACGTGACGTCCTGGGGAGAGCGGATGTTGCGCGGGGCCAAATCACCCATGGTGAGATCATAACGTTCGGTGAGCTGGAAGACGAGCACGAACGTGGTGACCAGCGTCAAAGCCAGGCCCATGAGGACCTGGCGCACCATCCAGCCACGTGAAATAGCGTTCGATTCCATGTTTTCCATCTTCTATATGTGCATTATACAACACAAAAGAGGGAACCCCAAGGCTCCCTCTTATACGGGCAAACGAAGCAGTTCTAAGGCTTGCTCAGGTTGCTCAGCGCCTCCGGGCAACGCTTACCCAGGTCATCAACCCGGCTGCGTTTGCCTTGTGCGCGGCTAAGCACGTTCTGCGACATTGGCGAGGATCTTCGCTGACCACTCGCTTCGAAATCCTTTATACGTCCTGAAATTACGGTATAAGATGCAACGCACCTACTGATTGAGTCATGCTGGATAAAAGGCTTGTCAGCGTGCGCGAAATGGCCATTTTCAGGCTTTCTAAGGTGCGTCGCACCTAG
>CAZCPK010000049.1:0-13822 GCA_964500755.1 uncultured Anaerolineales bacterium | reverse complement strand
GCGCCGCCGTCTCCGTCGCCGGGAGCGCGCTCAGGACGAGATCCGGACGGGTAGCGCCCACGGGACGCTCCACCCACGCCGGCAGCTGCGCGTCCAACACCCCGCCCCACGGCTCGTCGTCACCCCAGACCTCGACGGTCTGCACTTTCGACGAGGCCAGCACCTCCAACATAATGATCGTCTCGGCAATCGCTTCAGGACCAGGCCAGAGTTGACGCACGCCGGACGTAGGGGAGATCCCGGCGCCGACGGTGATGAGCGGCAGACCCGCCTCGGCGTAGAGCGGCGCGGCGCCCGCCGTCGTCTCCCGGCGGTAGTGACCGATGACGGCTACGACGTCGGGGTCAACGATCAGGTTGCGGGCCGCGTCTCGCGCCAGTGCGGGATCGGCGCAGTCGTCGTAGGCGACCAACTCGAAGCGCCAGCCTCCCGGCTGCGCGGCGGCGTTGAGCTCGCGCAGAGCCAGCCGCGCCGCGTAGACGGCGTCATAGCCCACGTGACGGTACCGCCCTTCGAAGGGCGCCACCAGCCCGATCTTGACGACGCGCGGCAACGGAGCGGGCCAGCAGGCCGTCAACGCCAGTCCCACCAACGCCAGCGCCGCGAGCCAACGCCGCACCCGCATATCAGCGCCCCAAGAGGGAGAGGGCCTGACGGATACGCTCCTCGACGGAGAGACCTTCGTCGCGCGGGACCTTCTGGAGCGCGCTCTGCGCCTCCACCACGCTGAAGCCCAGCGCGGTCAGCGCAGCGATAACGTCGGCGTCGCCCTCGCCCAGGGCCGGGGCCGGACCGCGCAGTTCCTGCACCTTTTCCTTGAGGTGCAGGATAATGGCCTCGGCAGTCTTGCGGCCCACGCCCGACGCGCGCGCCAGCACCTCCGGCTGGCGGTTCAGAATCGCCCGCTGCAACGTCTCCGCGGAGAGGGTACCCATGATGCTCAACGCTACTCGGGGCCCCACACGATTGACGCCGAGCAACAGTTCGAAGAGCGCCTTCGACTCCCGACTCTCGAAACCGTAGAGAGCCAGCTCGTTCTCCCGCACGTGCAGATAGGTGAAGAGAATGGCCGACTCGCCCACCTGATAGCCTGAGGCGTCAGCCACCCCTATAGCAAACCCCACCCCACCCACCTCCAGGATCACCCGATCCTCCTCGGCGTGGAGCACCATCCCATCCAATCGCGCTATCATGGTGACCTCCAGATCTTCTTCAAGGGCAACAATGTGAGGATACCGCAGACGTTACTCAAAACAAAAAGAGCGGGCCGACGACGATATCTCGCGCCGACTCGCCCCGTTTCGCGTTTACGTACCCAGCAGACCGTCCAGACGGGCCCGGTGCAGGTAACAGATCGCCACCGCCACGGCGTCGGCGGCGTCATCGGGACGCGGCGCCTCGGGCAACTTCAATAGCATCCGGACCATCTCCTGTACCTGCCGCTTGCCGACGTTACCGTGACCCGTGACGGCCTCCTTGACCTGCGGCGGCGAATACTCCGCGATGGGTAAATCCACGTCGGCCAGCGCCAGCAGAGTGACGCCCCGCGCCTGCCCCACGGAGATCGCTGTGGTGACGTTCCGGCTGAAGAAGAGCTCCTCGACGCCGGCGGCGTCGGGCTCGTATGCGGCGACGATCTTCCCCAACTCCCGGTAGATCTTCTGCAGACGCTCCGGGGTCGAGCGCTTGGCGGAGGTGCGAATCACCCCCGCCTCGATCAACCGCAACGAGGAACCGATCTCCTCCACCACGGCGTGACCGACGATAGCCAGGCCGGGATCGATTCCCAGGACGCGCATCAGACCACTTGCGCGGCGAACGCCTGCACGGCCTCCTCGGTGACATTCAGGTTCGAGAAGACGCGGCGCACGTCGTCCATGTCCTCCAGGTTGTCGACCAGCCTGAGGATCTGAACGGCCTGCTTCTCATCCAGGGTGATCTCGTTCTGCGGCACCATCACGATCTTCATGTCGCGGACGGGGATACCGGTCTCTTTCAAACTCTTACCGACTTGATGGAGCTCGGTGTAATCAGTGTAGACCTGGTGATCGTCCTCGTCCTCGCCCTCGGTCAGATCCTCGGCGCCGGCCTCCAGGGCCGCCTCGAAGAGAGTATCAAAGTCAACCTCGGTCTTCACATTGACCAGGCCCTTGCGGTCGAACTGCCAGGCGACTGAGCCGGGGTCGCCCATGTTGCCGCCCAACTTGGTCAGGGCGTGACGCAGTGCGGCGACGGTGCGGTTACGATTATCGGTGACGACGTCAATCATCAGTGCGACGCCGTGCGGCCCATAGCCCTCGTACCACGTCTCGATGATCTCGCCGGCCGACTTGTCCTCGCCGGTCCCGCGCTTAATCGCCCGCTCGATGTTATCGTTGGGCATGTTGACGTCGCGGGCCTTATCGATAGCCATGCGCAGCTGGAAGTTGGTTTCGGGATCACCGCCTCCCCCCTCGCGTACGGCAATGACGATCTCGCGAGCGATCTTGGTAAACATCTTCCCACGTTTTGCGTCTTCCTTCTCCTTCTTGCGACGGATGGTCGACCAATGACTATGTCCAGACATGCTTCCTCCTTGTTATTGAAGCAAAATCAGATAAATTCAATCCCACTACTTTTTTATGGACTTCACCAGCGACAGCCTGAGTCAATCCCAGGCAATCCTTGAAACGGATTTCTCAGATAGCCGGCTTATCCACCCCCGACGCCCCCACTAGAGCGCACGAGAGCCGGGCACGCTAAGCGTCACCCGGCTTCTTGGAGCCCAGAACGGCTCCCACGATTTCCATGCGACCGCGCAAGAACGCGTCGCCGGCCATCGGACGCTTACCAGCCATCTGAAGATACGAGATCACTAACGCGCCCTCTGCAGTGACCACGGCCGGTCGATCTTCCCAGATAAAGACGGAACCGATTTCCGCAGCAGGGGTAGCCTCTGATGAAAGTGCCTCCGCCCGGAAGATCTTGAGGCGGGTATCGCCCCAGAACGTATACGCACCCGGTTCGGGTGCAAAAGCGCGCACGTGATTGACCAGCACCTCGGCGGGTCGCTCCCATTCAATCTCGGCCTGCGATTTTCGCAAGCGCCGACAGACGGTCACGCCCTCATCGGGTTGCGGTTGAGGCGCTATCTCGCCGCGCATGTATTCGGGTAACACCTCCAGGAGCAGATCCGCGCCCAGTTGCGCCAGACGGTCCTCCAGCGCACCGGCGTTCTCTTGAGGCTCGATCTTCACCTTGCGCTGGGCTACGATGGGGCCGGTATCGAGCCCGACGTCCATCTTCATAACGGTGACGCCAGTCACCTCGTCACCGGCCAACAGCGCAGCCTGGACCGGAGAGGCGCCCCGCCAACGGGGAAGCAGTGAGGGGTGAATGTTCAACACTCCCCGCTCCGGGATCTCCAGCACCGACTCGGGCAAGATCTGTCCAAAAGCCGCGACGACGATCACGTCGGGCATCCACGCCCGGATCCGTTCGACGGCCTCCAGCCGCTTTAAGCGCTCCGGTTGGAAGACTGGAGTACCCTCGGCCAGGGCCAGCTCTTTGACCGGCGGCGCTGACAGGCGTCGCCCACGTCCGGCCCGGCGATCCGGCTGCGTCACCACGCCGACGACGTGGTGACGCTCGCAGAGTCTCTCCAGGGTCGGCAGCGCAAACTCCGGCGTTCCCATAAATACGATTCTCGGTTCCATGCAGTTTATTGTAGCATAAGGTGAGCAAGGATCAAGTTGTCACGGACGTGGGCAAACGAAGCGCCACGTTGCATTCCGGCCCGAATAATACTACAATTGAACGTAAGTTAAGATCTGACCGCTCAGCGTAGGGGAGAGTTCAAAGATGACGGCAACGGATATAGTATCTCCATTCCTCAAGAAGCTGCTGGCCCTACGAGATAAGGGCGACGTGGAGATGTCTCACCTGATGCAGCAGGCGCTGCAGTGCATAGCCGTTGACAGAGGCGCCAAATCCGCGTTCTTGCTGCTGGAGGAAGGCGCCGTTATAGTCTCAGACAACGGCGAAAGCCTTCAGGTGCAAGAGAGACTACAATCTAAGGCGCCGACCTGGCTCGCGCGTGTCGCAACCGGAGGACCAAACACCTATACACTTGCCGCCGACACCGTCTGGAGCGCGACGTTGCCCCTGCACAGCCCGCTCCCCATCGCCGCCTTGATTCTGCACGCCCCGGAAGCACCCCCTTCGGAAGCTTGGCTCAACGCGATCCTTCCGCTGCTGACGTCCCTGCTCTACGAAAGCCGTCGTCCCGTCGCACTCCGGGAAGAATCGCTCTGGCTCCCGACGATTTCGACGGCCCTGACAAAGATACGCAAGCTGATCGTCAACCTGCTCGACGCCGATACCGGCGTCGTTTTTTACCCCGATCTCCCCCTCGGCGAAGGAAGCCAGCTGCTGGCGCCCGGGAAATGTCAGCAGCTCCTGGATAACCTGGATACCTCATTGATACCAGAGGATCTCCTTCATCTCTCAGATACGGAAAGCAGCGACCACCCCCTCGCCAGGATAGCGTGGAGCGCAGGGCAGGGCACAACACTCGTGATTCCGGTCCAAAAGCAAGGAACTACGGGCGCAGTCATCGTCTGCCGCCAGGAGGTGCGTCCCTTCTCTCAAGAAGAACAGCGCCGGGGCCGGATACTGGCGCAACACGTAGGTTTTCTCCTGCATACCATGAGCCAGATCCAGGAGAGATCCACCCGCGAGTCCCTGATCGAGGTTTTGGCGTCCGCCGCCCAGATGCTGACGCAGAGCCTGGCTCTCGACGACGTACTGGATCAGATTCTCGCCCAGCTGGCCCAGGTGGTCCCCCACGACGCCAGCAACGTCATGCTTATCGATCAAGAACACGAACAGGTGGAGATAGTTCGCTGGCGGGGATATGAAGCGTTCGGCGTGGAAGATCCCCAGACGGAGCTGGTGCTTCCCCTCACCACACCCAGCTTTCAACAGATGCAAGCCACGGGTGAGCCGCTGCTCGTGCAAGACACCCGGACCGAACCCGCGTGGGTCGCCCGCGCGTCCACCGATTGGCAACGCTCCTACGTGGGCGCCCCGATCATCATCGACGACGAGGTGGTAGGGTTTGTCAACGTCGGTAGCACGCAACCGGACTTCTTCACGCTCAAGGACGCCCGCACCCTGGGCACCTTTGCCGTCTACGTGGCCCTGGCGCTGAAGAACGCCCGCTACTTCGAGCGTAACCGGCGGCGACAGCACTACCTGGAGCAGGTGGCGGTCGTGACCGCCGCCATCAACCGCGCATCGAAGCTCGAGGACATCCTCGAGATCGGGTTACAACGCACCATGGAGATGACCGGCATGCAGCAGGGCGGCATCTACATCTGGAACCCCGATGCAAACCGTCTGGAGCTACACGTGCAGCGCGCCTATCCAGCAGCTCGCATAGAGCGACTCCGTCAACGGCATCCGGAAGCGTGCATTATCGACCGCGCCTTCAGCGAACAACAGGTCGTCATCGAGGATGGAGAGATCTTAGCCGAAGAGGAAAACGAGGACGTAGCATGTAACATCGGCGTCCCGCTCCTGGCAGAAGGAGAAGCGGTAGGAGTCCTCAACCTCGTCTGCCGGGGAACGCGCACGCTCGACCAGGACGTGCTCCCCTTTCTGCACACCATCACCAATCAGCTGGCCCTCGCCATCCGCCGCACCGAGTTAAGCCACCAGCTGCGCCAGCAGGTCCAGACCCTGCAGTACCTTTACGAGGCCAGCGCCGGCCTGATGACGCAGACCGAGCGGACGGGCGCCGCCTTCATACTGTTACGCACCCTCTACGACACCCTGCCGCACGCGATGAGCGTCGCGTTCTACACTATCGAGGAAGACGTCTGGCGACGGACCAAGGTTTACGCGCGCCGGGCGGCCCTGACCTCCCCTCTCTGGCAGGAGGGAGAGACGTGGACCGGCGAGGACGAGTTCCTCTTCACCTGCCAGCGTCAGCGCATCCCGATTATCGTCAGCCAACGCCGGGGGACACTTCCGAGTTTCTGGGAGGGGGTTGAACGGGCCGGCGCCCAACAGCTGCTCTACTATCCACTGACCCTGCCCACCGGGGAGTTCTTCGGCGTCGTCGCCATCGCGTTACGTAGTGCACGGCACATGCCTCCACAGGAATCCGCCCTGACCCAGGCGCTGATCCAGCAAGGTACTGCCGCGCTGACCCGCATCCGTCTCTACGAGAAGAGCCGCAAGGAGGAGAGCCGCTTGCGCGCCATCCTGGGCTCCTCCCGGGACGGAATCTTCCTGGTGGGAAAGGAACGGATCATCCACTACGTCAACGAACAAGCGCTCTCTTTACTAGAGCTGCCGGGCCGTTCCAGCGACTGGGAAGGACGCGCCTTTGCCGACGTCACCGCCAATATCTACGAGCACATCCCCGCGTTGGCCGAATGGTTTCTCCACCGCAGCCGCTTCGGCTGGTCGGAAGGCAATTTTCAGACAGAAAGCCGCTCCATCTTCGAGACGCCGCAGGGACGCGCCCTCACCCCTTACCACTGGCCCGTCTACTCACAACAGGAATCCCTGATGGGCGCCCTCTTCCTGATCCGTGACGTGACGGAGCAGCAGACCCTGGAGCAGATGCGGGACGACTTCCTGCACATGCTGGTGCACGACATGCGCAACCCCCTCTCGGTAATCATCAACGCGCTCCACCTCCTCGAGGATCCCAACTTGGAGGACGCCGCCGAGGAGGTCAGCCAGCTGGCCAAGGAAAATGCCCGACGCATGCTCACCTTCATCAACGCCATCCTGGACGTCAATAAAATCGAATCCGGACAGCTGGCCCTCCACTCCCGGCCCACAAACCTCGCCGAGAGGCTGGACTTCGTGAAGCAACATCTCCTCGTCAGCGCCAAGGATATTGAGCTGAGCGTCGCCGTCCCCGAAACCCTGCCCTCGGCCCAGATCGATCCCGACGTCATCCAGCGCGTCTTCCAGAACCTGCTCGACAACGCCTTCAAATTCGTGCCGGAGCGGGAGGGCGTGATCCGTATCACAGCGCGTCAGCAAGGAGAGTGGATTGAGATGGAGGTCTTCAATAACGGCCCCCCCTTGCCCGAGGCGCTGAGAAATCGGCTCTTCCAGAAGTTCACCATGGGCGAGCACGCCAATCAGGGCTACGGCCTGGGCCTGGCCTTCTGCCGTCTGGCCGTCGAGGCCCACGGCGGGGAGATCTGGGCCGAGAACCACCCCGAACAGGGCGTCTCCTTCTACTTCACACTGCCCATCGCGGAGCCCTGAGCCCCCATCTCAGTTGATGCACCTATCCAATTTACAGTCGAAGTGTGTCCCTCTTTTCTGTGGATACTCGTGGTGAGCAACGAAGCCCTTGGGAATAGTCGCGGCCTAACAGGTCTTTAGCTCAACGGATGATCTTACGAAAATTCTTGAGGGTGTCTGCCTATGCCTGATATTGGCTATAAATGGCTACGAAATTTTGCATAACTTGTGTAGGCTTGGCAGTCCATCGAATGCCATCTAAAAAACTCTATCCTATGTTCAATTCCAAGCCCGCAGAGGCGTCAGAGGTTATCAAAGACTGCAATTTTTCCACAAAGGCTTGTTTGGGTGGGACCACCAGGCTGTTACGGAAAGCACTGAAAAGACCATCAATCGTTGAGGATTCAACTCGGGTTGGATAGAGCTCGTACTTCTCGTTAACACGCCGAAGGTCATAGATTGAGAAAATCATATTGTGCGATTCTTCGTAACACATTCTCTCAAGATGATAACGGTTTACAAAATCCCGATAAACTGGTTCTTGCACAACCCAATAGATCTTATGCGCCCATTGCTCAAATGCGATCCCCTTCGTTAATATCTGAATGAAGGTCCGCTTCCAAATATCGGCCCAATTCAAGCCAAACCTATAAGTGCTTCCCGATATAGCTGGCCCCTCTGAAAGTCCTTCAATGCTTGAACCAATCGTCCCGTACTAGTTGTCTGCCCTGTCTGAAATTCGATAGCGACAAAATCCTCAATTTCTCTACTCAAGGGCTTGTGTTTTACCATCACATAATCAAATCGGCCCAAATGTTGAGCCTTAGGCACTGAGATTTCTTCAAAGAGCAAAAGGTCATTCCGCGTCCCAAAATGATGCTCGGCGATATCGTAGAAAACCGTGTTATCTTGCAAGAAACGTCGAGGCGACAACGCGATGATCTCATCACCATATCTTACTGAGCACACACCCATAGGATAATCAATCAACCGACTTAATTTGTCGCAAGGAGCATCCATAAACGGACACCAATAACGCTCACGATCAGCCTGCGCTTGCTCTGAACGTACGTCAATTGGATGACCAAAGACCTCAGTCGGATACCTAGCTCTTGCCATCGGTCTCTCCTTCAAGAAGTTGCTTCCACTCATCAATCACGACATCGGAACGGACATCCGCCGACAAGAACCATCCCAAGGCAGCGGCGCAATCTGCACAAAAAGCACGGCTGCTGTCTGTGCGGATCTCATGGGGTTGCGTCCACTTGGGTCCTGATTGCATGGTTTTATCGGGTTTTAAGATTAGAATAGCGTCATGTTGCAGCGATTTGAGATTATGGATATGAACAGACATAGGATTCTCTGAATGTACAACGTAATAATTCACCAACACGAATCCGCCGTACTTAAGAGAATAGGTTAACTCTGCCCAGGCCTCAGGGTTCCAATGATGAAACGTGAAGATTAAGCGCCCTCGTTCTTCTTTAAGCGCATGATGACACATCCTCCAAATCCTACCCAATACCCGACCATATTTCCGACGTCCCGCCGCGTCGCCTTCCGAGACCGCGGAAGCCAGTGGATCATAGCGCCAGTTTCCTTGCTCTGGTAAGAAAAGTCTTAACCATACACGGAAGAAGTTGGACAAATCGCTGTACTGTACGCTGTCATAGTAGGGAGGATCGGTAACCACGTAATCCACTATATTTTTAGGTACGTTCAGATGACTCGCATCCTGTTGCAGCACCAAGAAGCGCCGTGTTCCCTCGAGCAAATCGTCCCATTGTTTAACTCGCCGCCCTCCATCCACTTCTCCAGGAATATATACTTTCTTCGTCCCCCCATCTGCCCCCAAATACCGCTCCATTGGCTTCATCGCCCACTTAGCCGCGCGTTCAATCTTGCCGTGAAACAAACGGAGTAAGGTACCCGAACTCTTCTCTGGAAAAACGGGATTATTCTCCAGCGCTGTATAAGGAAAAGTATAGGCATGATACGAGAAAACGTGTCGAATGGCGCCAGGTCTTCGCAGGCCAGCCCCTTTGTACCCACAAAGCAGCGAATTAAACTCCAATGACGTAGAGAGTAATAACCCCAACCACAGTTGATCCTCTTTCGGCAGTTCTTTGAGAAGCTGATGACCGGCGTGCAGGTAAATGCGGTGGCGGGATGTGAATAAGTCTTGGAAAGAGGTGATATTTCTGTTCAACAAATCATCGGACTTCGGCCCCGACGGCACTGAAAACTGACCGGGATTCCGAAATCTCAATGCCTCGACCTGTAAACGCGCCTCTTCCAGCAGCTGTAGATCTACCGCTTCTACGGATTTGAAAAACGAACCATGGTGAGGGCAGCGCCCACATACGACTTTAGGAGCGTAACGTTCAGAGAACGGTAAACTCAATAGGTCCGTGAATGCCCCCCCGCAGGTTGGACACGTCGCTATTCCCTTCTCCAGAATCTCCCGTTTATGCGGAGGGGCGTCGCAATGATGTGCCCCCTGGTAAACTTCGTGACATACAGGACAGATTCGCACGTCCTCACCATGATTCTGGCGCAGTAGAAGACTATCCATCATGAGAACTTCACGGCAATCACAATGTCGCCTTAACGCATAGAGATAAAATTGAACTTCCACCTCTTTACCACATTGAGGACACGCTGACCTATAGAAGGGCCGAAGAATTTCCCTCAACTCTCCATAGAACTCCTGAAAAACGGTTTTCCGATGGGCTAAGGATGACGAAGATAACGTGGCCCTTGCCTGCACGACAGGAATGGGATCAATATCAACACCGATGACGTTTGCGCCCATGCGAATGGCCTCATGTAACGTCGTCCCCCCACCCATCATAGGATCAAGGATAATCTTCCCCTCAAGACCGCCAGGGGCATAGAAATCCCGCTTTTCAGGCCGATCTACAAGCTGCTTAAGGATGTGTCGAAATGTCGTGCCCGAACGGCGCGCCCACCACTTATGCAAATAGGTGTTAGGGCGATAAAGATGTTTGTTATATGATTCCAGGCGCGCAAGGGCATTGGCTGTTTCTTCAGGAAAAGGCCGCTCATCAACCGACGTTGATGACGTACTCGTTTCTGCTTCATCCTGGTCATGCGATACTTCAAATGCCAGTTGAAAAGGTCTAGTCATATGTCCCCTAATCAAGGATAAGTGATAAAATACGAATCGGCAAGTTGATTTTGCTCTTGCCGATTCGCGCAGATATCAGATGTCTCACTGCAAAAGGCTTACAATCGCGGGAAGCGGCGCAGCACCTCGATGGTAACGGGGAGTTGCGTGCGGTCGCCCAGCTCCAACTCACCGCGCGGTTTGGGCTCCCGGCGCGGGGTGACCAGCACGGAGAGCGTGGTGCCCCGATCGGTGTAGCGCTCGTCGAGGTAGGCCTGACCGACGAGGTAGCCCTCGGTGTCAATGGCACAGCTGGTGACGCGCCCCACGACCTTGCCGCGATCGTTGACCACCGGGTCCAGCTGCTGCGGGCGCGGCTGCCCCTTCTCGGGCACACCGAAGCGGATGACGACGGCGTCGCGCTCCAGCTCTTTCTCCAGGAAGGCCTCGCGACCGACGAAGAAGGGCTTGTAGCTTTTGGCGTAGGTGCCGAAGCCCGCGTCGCCCATGGTCAGGTTGAGCGGACCGGCCATCTCGTGACCGTAGAGCGGCAGACCGGCCTCCATGCGCAGGCTGTCGCGCGCAGCCAGACCGCAGGGCTTGAGACCCAACGGCTCGCCGATCTCCAGCAACCGCTTCCAGAAGTCGACCAGCCGGTCGGGGTGGACGAAGAGCTCGTAGGCGGTGCGCTCGCCGGTGTAGCCGGTGCGACTGACGATCAGGTCGAAGTCGCCCAACGTCACCTCGACGACGCCGGACCAGCCCAGGCCCTCGACCTGGGCCAGAGCCTCGTCGCTGCCGCCCAGCGCCAGCAAGATTTCCTCGGCTCTGGGCCCCTGTAGCGCCAGATTAGCGCGCCGGTCGTCTCCCGACGATTCGGCGCGCAGGTCGCGCAGCGTGACGCCTGCGGTGCCCTGCCATTTGACCCACGGACGCTGGGGGTCGATCATGACCTCGCCGTTGAGCACGCCCTTGGCCCAGGCCCAGTCCTTATCATTATTGGACGCATTGACCACCAGCATGTAGCGCTCCGGCTCCAGCCGGTAGACCAGCAGATCGTCGTGCGGCACGCCATCGAGGTCGAAGAGGGCCGTGTACTGCGACGTGCCCACCTCCAGAGTGTTGATGTCGTTGACCAACAGCAGGTTGAGGAAGGTGTCCGCCTCGGGACCGGTGACCTCCCAGCAGCCCATGTGGCTGACGTCGAAGAGGCCCGCCGCCTCGCGGACGGCGCGGTGCTCGTCCAGGTTACCGCTGTACCAGACCGGCATCTCCCAGCCGCCGAAGGGCACCATGCGCGCGCCCATCTCGACGTGGGTGGCGTGCAGGTAGGTCTCGCGGAGCGGCGCGTCCGCGTCCTCTTCCCAGATAAATTCGGGGAGCGGATCGCCCGCCGGCTCCTGGTGCGACCACGCCCCGACGAAGTAGGGCTTGTCATAGGGACCGGTGTCGGCCTCGAGGTCAACGTCCGGTTCGGGCGCAGCGCCCAGGTCGCGGACGGCGTGGAGGAAGGGCAGCTTGCCGAAGACGTCGTCGGTGGCGGCGTAGGCGTCGACCAGCTGGCGCAGCCAGGTCATGACGCGCGGCGCGTCGTCCGTGGGGACGTCCAGGTGGTAGGTGGTCGCGTCGACGCGGGTCAGCAGCCCGGGAGCCATGACGGCACCGTCAGCCTCCAGCAACGTGATGGGTCGCGCCGCGCCGTCCGC
The DNA here is from genome assembly GCA_964500755.1 of uncultured Anaerolineales bacterium. Lineage (GTDB taxonomy): Bacteria > Chloroflexota > Anaerolineae > B4-G1 > SLSP01 > G713. Next base: position 1,732 of record CAZCPK010000049.1, on the reverse strand, counting down.
CATGTTGAGCACGTCGGAGGGCGTGAGCCAGTCGACGAAGGCCTTGACGTCGTCGCCCACCAGCGCGAGGCGCTCGTAGGCTCCGTCGCCCTGGGGCGCGTCGCTGAGGAAGTAGAAGTGGGGGTAACCGGCGTCCCGCGCGACGTCGCAGGGGCAGAAGTCGGCGGTCAGGTCGGCGATGTCCTGTTTGACCTCCTCCAGCACGTCGAAATCGACGCGAGCCAGGTAGCCCTTGCGGCGGCGCCAGGTGGTGGCGAAGGGCTGCGTCGCCTGGAGCAGCTTGGCGATGTTCTTGGCGATGCGCGTCATCTCCGCTTCCTTGAGCCCGCGCTGCGTCACCCAGGGGGTGCCCAGCCGGACGCCGGAGGGGTAGGCGGCGGTGGTGTCGCCGGGGATGGTGTTGCGGTTGGCCACGATGCCCGCCAGGTCGAGCAGGTTGGCGGCGGGATCGCCCATCAACGGCGTGCCGTGCGGCCCCTTGACGGTCTTGCAGTCGAAGAGCACCATGTGGCAGTCGGTGCCGCCGTAGGCGACGCGGATGCCCTCGGCCTCCAGCCCGGCGGCTAATGCGCGGGCGTTGGCGACCGTCTGCTCCTGCAGCGCCTTGAACGTGTCGGTAGTGGCGATGTGCATGGCGGCGGCGATGCCGGCGATGGAATCCATATGCGGCCCGCCCTGGAAGCCGGGGAAGACGGCGCGATCGACCTTGCGGCGGATGCTCCTGTCGTGGGTGATGATGACGGCGCCGCGCGGCCCCTCCAGCGACTTGTGCGTGGTGAAAGTGACGACGTCGGCGATGCCCACGGGGTTCTCGCAGGTGCCGGCGGCGATCAGGCCGGCGATGTGAGCGATGTCGGCCAGCAGGTAGGCGCCGACCTCGTCGGCGATCTCACGGAAGGCCTGCCAGTCGACGGCCAACGGGTACGACGTGTAGCCGGCGATGATCATCTTGGGCTGGTGCTCCAGCGCCAACTCGCGGATGGCGTCGAAGTCCAGCTGCTCGGTGGTATCGTTGACGCCGTAGTGGACGACGTTGAAGGTCTTGCCGGAGTGCGCCACCTTGCTGCCGTGGGTCAGGTGACCGCCCACGTGTAGGGCCAGGCTCATCAGCGTGTCGCCGGCATCGAGCAGCGCGTGCTGCACGGCGGTGTTGGCGGGCGCGCCGGAGAGCGCCTGGACGTTGACGTAGATCTGCTCGGGGGCCAGGCCGTTGCTGAAGACCTCGGCGGTGCGGCGGCGGGCCAGCGCCTCGAGCACGTCGGCGTACTCCACGCCCTTGTAGTAGCGCGGGTCGCTGTAGCGGCGGAAGTGGCCCAGCTCCCTCTCGTAGTCCAGGATCTCCTCCTGGGTCAGATAGCGCGTGCGCTCGCCGGGATAGCCCTCGGCGTAGATGTGGCCGAAGGCGGAGGAGGTGGCGTCGTGGACGGCGTCGGGATGCCAGGACTCCGACGGCACCATCACCAGCTTGCGGACCTGGCGCTCCGCCTCGTGCCCGAGCAGCTCGGCTAACTCGGGATCCAGCTCAGATAACGGTTTACGGAACAGAAAATCTTCTTGCATAGGTACACTCCTCATCTGTTGGGTATCTTCTGGAAGTCTACAGGCCCAGCGTTTGCTCTATCTAACCACCGACCGGAAAGCGCGGGCATACGTGCGGTCGGCCTTTGGGTGAATCTAGCTAAGTAAGTCCGTAAAAGTTTCTTTACTCCAGACGTATTCACCATCCGCTCCC